>NZ_LHSJ01000087.1:0-14482 GCF_001270295.1 Achromobacter sp. DMS1
CCAGCTTGCGCGAAGCGCCGGCCACGCGCTGGCGCGCTTCCTCTTTCTGCTCGGCCGGCACGGCGTCTTCCAGGTCGAGGATGACGGCGTCCGCGCCGCGCTCGTGCGCGCGCTCGATGAATGCCGGCGCATTAGCGGGCACGAACAGCAAAGACCGCAATCCGTTCAGCCCACGCCGCCGACGCCTACCCCTCGCGGCCCATTTCGCTGGTCGTTCCCTTCCCGCCCGGCGGTCCCACCGACGCGCTGGCCCGCCGGCTGGCCGAAAAACTCAAGCAGCCGCTGGGCCAGACCGTGGTGGTGGAAAACCGCAGCGGCGCGGGCGGCAATATCGGCTCCGAATACGTAGCCGCGGCCAAGCCCGACGGCTACACCATTCTCTTCGGCACCTCCGGCCCGCTGGCCATCAACGTCAGCCTGTACAAGAACCAGAACTACGATCCGCGCACCAGCTTCGCGCCCGTGATCCGCATCGGCCACCTGCCCAACATCCTGGTGGTGCACCCCTCCGTGCCGGCCCGCAACGTGCAGGAACTCATCGCCTACGCCAAGCAGAACCCCGACAAGCTGAGCTACGCCTCCTCGGGCAACGGCGCGTCCTCGCACCTGGCGGGCATTCTGTTCAACCAGATGGCGGGCACCCAGATCATGCACATTCCCTACAAGGGCACCGGCCCCGCCCTGAACGACCTGCTGGGCGGCCAGGTGTCCATGTCGTTCACCGACATACTCACCGCCCTGCCCTATGTGAAGGCCGGCAAGCTGCGCGCGATCGGCCTGGCCGGCGCGCAGCGCTCGGAAGCGCTGCCCGACCTGCCCACGATTTCGGAGCAGGGCCTCAAGGGCTACGACGTGAGCGTGTTCTTCGGCATCGTCGCGCCCAAGAACACGCCGCCCGATGTCGTGGCCAAACTCAACCAGGCGTTCGACGCCGCGCTGGCCGATCCCGCCATCCGCGAGACCCTGCACAGCCAGGGCATCGTCGAAGCCGAAGACCACACGCCCCAAGGCCTGGCGCGCTTCATCGAGGCCGAGGTTCCCAAGTGGCGCGAAGTGATTCAGAGCGCCCACGTATCCATCGACTGACCGGACGTCCGCCATGTCCCCCAAGCTTCCCAATGCCGGCGCGCTGGCCGGCTGCAAAGTGATCGACCTTTCCCGCGTGCTGGGCGGGCCGTACTGCACGCAGATCCTGGCCGACCACGGCGCCGACGTGCTCAAGATAGAACCGCCCGGCGGCGACGAGACGCGCGGCTGGGGCCCGCCCTTCCTGGGCGAGACAGCCTCTTACTTCATCGGCGTGAACCGCAACAAGGACGGCATGACGCTGGACCTGTCCCGCCCCGAAGGGCAGGAAACGCTGCGCCGGCTGCTGGCCGGGGCCGACGTGCTGGTCGAGAACTTCAAGCCGGGCACGCTGGAGAAGTGGGGCCTGGGCTACGACACGCTGAGCCAGGCGTTTCCCCGCCTCGTCCATTGCCGCGTGAGCGGCTTCGGCGCCGACGGCCCGCTCGGCGGCCTGCCCGGCTACGATGCGTGCGCGCAGGCCATGTGCGGCCTGATGAGCGTGAACGGCGAGGCCGGCGGCGAAGCCACGCGCGTGGGGCTGCCCGTGGTGGACATGGTCACCGGGCTGAACGCCGCCGTGGCCGTACTGCTGGCGCTCAACGAGCGCCACCGCAGCGGGCTGGGCCAGTTCCTGGACATCACGCTCTACGACTGCGCGCTGTCGCTATTGCATCCGCACGCCGCCAACTACTTCTACAGCGGCAAGACGCCGGCGCGCACCGGCAACGCGCATCCCAACATCGCGCCTTACGAAACCCTGCCCACCGCCTCCGGCCCGATCTTCCTGGCCGTCGGCAACAACCGCCAGTTCGCGCTGCTGGCGCAGGCGCTGGAGGCGCCGGCGCTGGCGGCCGATCCGCGCTTCGCCTTCAACGCCGACCGGCTGCGCAACCGCGATGCGCTGCGCGCGGAGCTGTCCGCGCTGCTTGCGCGGCACGAGGCCGCCGCGCTGGCCGACAGGCTGCTGCGCCACGGCGTGCCGGCCGCCGCCGTGCAGACGGTGGACCAGGCGCTCGCCCACCCGCATACGCGCCATCGCGGCATGGTGCTCGAGCAAGGCGAATACCGCGGCGTGGGCTCGCCCATCAAGCTCTCGCGCACGCCGGCCACGCTGCGCAAGCTGCCGCCCGAGCTCGCCCCGCCCGCCGAAACCTGAACGCGCGTTCCGCGACGCCGCCCTGCCGCCCGGCAACCGCCGGGCTTAATGAGATGGTCAGCCCGATCCCCACGAAGCGGTACGCTGAGTGGGGATTGTTCTTTCTGGGAGACCTCTCATGAACACCGTCACGCTGATTGGTATCGATCTGGGCAAGCATAGCTTCCATCTGCACGGGCAGGATGAGGGTCACCAGGCCAAGCTGATCTCGCCCCAGTTTGTGCGCCCCTTTGTGCAGGGCAACAAGAACGACTTCGCCGATGCGCAGGCGATCTGCGAAGCCGCCTCGCGTCCAAGCATGCGGTTCGTGAGCGTTCGCAACGAGGCCCAGCAGACCGTCTCGGCGCTGCACCGTGTACGGGAGTCGCTGGTACGCGAGCGCACGGGCGTGATCAACCAGCTTCACGCCTTTTTGCTGGAGTTCGGCATCAGCCGACCCCGTGGCCAGGCAATCATCCGGCGCCTGCCGGCGGTGCTGGCCGAGCATGAGCTGCCGCCCCGGTTGGTGGCACTGCTTGAACGGCTGCAAACCCATTTCAAGTATCTGGACGAGCAAATCGCCCAGATCGAGCGCGAGTTGTGCCAGCAACTGCGCGAGGATGAACGCAGCCAGCGGCTGCTGGAGATCCCCGGCATCGGGCCGATCACGGCGAGCGTGCTGATGACAGAACTAGGCGATGCGCAGCAATTCGGTTCGGCACGCCAGTTCGCCGCCTCGGTAGGCCTGGTGCCACGGCAGTACAGCACGGGCGGCAAGCCCACGCTGCTGGGCATTAGCAAACGCGGCGACAAAAACCTCAGGCGGCTGCTGGTGCAGGGTGCACGAGCGATCATGCAACGCGTCGAGCAGCGCACGGACCGGCTGGGCATCTGGGTGCGCGAGCTGCTGGCAAGGCGCCACTCGAACCTGGTGGCCTGTGCGCTGGCCAATAAATTGGCGAGGATAGCCTGGGCCATCCTCGCCAACGGAACGAACTACCGAAGTCAGCAGGCTGTAGCAGCAGCCTGAGCTTCATCACCGTTTTACGCTGTCACTTCCTGGTTTTGCGACGCGAGTACGTGAAGACATAAACGGCTCAACGGCCTGGCAAAAAACCTGGCAAAGAATCCAGCACCTAGATGCTGAGGGCTTTTTTGAGGTTTGCCGGGCGCGACTCTCATCATGGAGCGGGGGACCTGTCCCCAACCGACTCCGAATAGATTTGAGCAAGCCCAATTTACGCCAACACGAACTTGCTTGCAAAAATCGGGCTGACCATAGATTCTTTGGGCCGGCGCTACACTGCCTGCACAACAAGACCCGCCGTCTTCCGGCGGCGCACAGAGGGTGGAGACCATGAAGACACACATGCTGCGCAGCCGCGCGGCGCTGGGCCTGTGCCTGGCGCTGGCCGCATTTTCCGCGTCCGCCAACGACGCCGACGGCGTCAAGATCGGCGTGCTGACCGACATGGCGGGCGTCACGGCCGACGCCACGGGCAAGGGCTCGGTGGAGGCCGCCCGGCTCGCCATCGAGGAAATGGGCGGCTCGGCGCTGGGCAAGCCCATCACCCTGATCTCGGGCGACCACCAGCACCGCCCCGACATCGGCAGCGGCATGGCGCGCAAATGGTACGACGCCGACGGGGTGGACGTGATCGTGGACGTGCCCAACTCCGCGGTCGCACTGGCCGTGCAGGGCGTGGCCCGCGAAAAGAAGAAGCTGCTGCTGGTATCCAGCGCGGGCACCACCGCGCTCTCGCAGGCCCAGTGCTCGCCCTACGGCATCCAGTGGACGTACACCACGTATGCGCTGTCCCGCGGCACCGCGACGGCCGTGGTCAACGAGGGCGGCAAGCGCTGGTTCATCCTCGCGTCCGACTACGCCTTCGGCAAGCAGCTCGCCGCCGATACGCAGGCGGTGGTGCAGGCGCACGGCGGCGAAGTGGCGGGCACGGTGTACCACCCGCTCAATGCCTCCGATTTCGCGTCCTTCCTATTGCAGGCGCAGGCTTCCAAGGCGCAGATCATCGCCATCGCGAACGCGGGCGGCGACACGATCTCAGCCATCAAGCAGGCAGCGGAGTTCGGCATCGCGGCCGGCGGCCAGAAGCTCGCCGCCATGCTGCTCCTGCTGACCGACGTGCACAGCCTGGGCCTGGCCGTCGCCCAGCACACCTACCTGACCGTGCCGTCGTACTGGGACATGAACGACGGCACGCGCGCCTTCACCCGCAAGTTCCAGCAGCGCGTGGGGCATCCGCCCACTTTCCTGCAGGCCGGGGTGTACGGCTCGGTGCGGCACTACCTGCGCGCCGTGCAGGCCGCCGGCACCACGGACGCCGACGCGGTCATGGCGAAAATGAAGTCCCTGCCCATCAACGACCCGTTCAGCCTGCATGCGCACATCCGCGCGGACGGCCTGGTGGTGCGCGACATGCTGCTCGCCCAGGTGAAGACGCCCGCGCAGTCCACGCAGCCTTGGGATTATTACCAGGTCGTGCGCACCATTCCCGGCGACGACCTCGCCTGGCCGCTGTCGCAGAGCGAATGCCCGCTGGTCAGGCAGGGAGGCAGGCCGTGAGCGGGTCTGCCCCGACGGACGAGCCCATCGCCCTGGCCGACGTAGGCAGCTTCTATGCGGGTGGCCGGGCGGTGCGCATCGAAGGCGAGCCCGTGCGCGAGATCGCCTTCACGCGCGCCGCCTCGCTGTCCTACGACCCCAACGGCCTGTACCGCTTCGAGCAGGCCTACGTGCAATATTTCGTTCCGGCCCGCCTGGCCCAGCCGCTGCCGCTGGTGCTGCTGCACGGCGGCGGCATGACGGGCGCGATGTGGGAGCACACGCCGGACGGCCGCCCCGGCTGGCTGCGGCATTTCCTGCGCCTGGGCCATGCCGTGTACGTGGTGGACAACGTGGAGCGCGGCCGTGCCGGCTGGGCGCCGTTCACGCAGGTATGGCCGGACGCGCCCATCATGCGCACCGCCGAGGAAAGCTGGTCGCTGTTCCGCTTCGGCCGCGCCGAAGACTTCGCCAGCCGCCGCGCCTTCGACGGCCAGCGCTTTCCGGTGGCGGCGTTCGATGCCTTCCTGCCGCAGGCGGTGCCGCGCTGGCCGGGCAACAACGACGCGGCGCTGCGCGGGTTCTGCGCGGCGCTGGACCGCATCGGACCCTGCCTGGTGCTGGCGCACAGCCACGGCGGCGAAGTGGCGTTCCGCGCCCTGCACGAAAGGCCGGCGCTGGTGCGCGGCCTGATCGGCATCGAGCCCTCGGGCTTTTCCGAAGCCGTGCAGGCGGCCGCCGTAACGGACAAGCCCTTCCTGTTCGTGTACGGAGACTACCTGGACGCCACGCCGCTATGGACGCGCCTGGCCGCTTCCGGCGAAGCCTATGCCGCCGCCCTGGCGGCGCAAGGCGCGCGGGTCGAGATGTGGAAACTCGCCGACATGGGCATCGCCGGCAACTCGCACATGCTGATGATGGACGACAACAGCGAGGAGCTGGCCGCCCGGGTGGGCGGATGGATCATGCGGGCGCGGGCCGCCTGAAGCCCGCGCCGCCGGTCAGCGCTGCGCTTCGTCCAGCGCGCGGCCCAGATCCTCGATGAGGTCGTCGGGCGACTCCAGGCCGATGTGCAGCCGCACCAGCGCATTGTCGCCCTCGCCCCAGTAGCGGTGCTTGGCCAGGTCCTTGGGCGAAACGAGCTGCACCAGGCTTTCGTAGCCGCCCCAGGAAAAGCCGATGCCGAACAGGGTGAGGCCGTCGACGAAGCGGCGCGCCTGCTCCGGGCTCAGCCGCAATTCCACCGACAGCATGCCGTTGGACCCCAGGCAGTCGCGCTGCCACAGCGCGTGGCCGGGGTCCGCGGGCCAGGCCGGATGGAAGATGCGCACGGTTTCCGGCCGCGATTGCAGGAACTTGCAGACCTCGAGCGCATGACGCGCGTGCTGCGCCATGCGGATGGGCATGGTGCGCACGCCGCGCAGCGCCAGCCAGGCATCGTCGGCGCTGATGGCGTAACCCATGGCGTACTGCGTGCGGTTGAGTTTCCTGGCGATGGCCGCGTCGTTGGTGACCACCGCGCCCAGCATCAGGTCGGAATGCCCGCCCACGTATTTGGTGCCGGCAATGACGGACACCTGCGCGCCCAGCGACAGCGGCCGGTAGATGTAGCCCGAACCCCAGGTGTTGTCGGTGGCCAGCGCCAGCCCGTGGCTTTGCGCGAAAGCGGCCATGGCGCCCATGTCCAGCATCTCGAAGAGCAGCGAACCGGGCGATTCCACATAGAGCAGGCGCGTGTCGGGGCGCACCAGCGCCTCCAGGTCGTCGTCCGCGGAAAAGTAGCTGATCTCGATGTTCATGCGCTTGAGCACCGCGTCGTCGAGCTCGCGCATGGGGCCGTAGACGCAGTCGGAGATCAGCGCGTGGTCGCCGGCCGAGCACAGGGCCAGCATTACCATCGTCATGGCCGACAGGCCGGAGGGCGCCAGATAGCAGTGGGTGCCGCCCTCGAGCTGCTTGAACACGTCTTCGAGCGCGGCATGCGTGTCCATGCCCATGCGGCCGTAGGTGATGGCGCGCTCGCCGGCGGCCTTGCGGCGCTGCGCGGCCTCGAGCGAGGCCAGGTCGCGGAACCGCACGGTGCTCGCGCGCATGGAGGGCAGAGGCACGGGCGCGGCGCCGTTTTCGGGGTCGAACGGGGCCGTGCCCGCATGCTGAAGAACCGTATCGATATGCTTGTTGTGCATCGTCAGGAAGTGCTCTCGGGTGAATGTTCCGGCGCCGCGCACGCCCTGCCGCGCGGCATGCGCCGCCGCCAGGCGTCGGGAAATCGTCGGGAGACTATACCGCGCCCGGGCCCGCGCGCTCCAGGACATGTTCCCCCTGACCGGCGAACCATCTCACCGCTTCGTCCAGGCCCGCGCGGCGGGTGCGGTAGCGGTTGGCGGGATGCGCGGCGTCGGCATAGCCGAACGAAATGCCGCACACGACGCGGCGGTCCGCGCCGATGCCCAGCACCTCGCGCAGCGTTTCCGGGTACATGGCCAGCGAGGCCTGCGCCACGGTGGCCACGCCGTTGGCCTGGGCCGCCAGCATGAAGTTGGCGACGTAGCCGCCGCAGTCGATGGCGCCGTATTCGCCCAGCGCCTCGTCGCTGGTGACGATGGCCGTGTGCGGCGCGTCGAAGAGCGCGAAATTGCGCAGCTCCTGGCGCCGGTATGCCGCGCGGTCGCCGCGTGCCACGCCCACGGCGTCATAGAGCTGGAACCCGGATTCGCGCCGCCGCGCCAGGCTGGCGCCGCGGTACTCGCGCGGAAACGGGATGTCGGGCGTGAAGCCCGGCATCGCGGCGCGGCGCAGCAGCGCCTCGCGCAGCCGGCCGGTGCCCTCGCCCTCGGTGACGACGACCTGCCAGGGCTGGCAGTTGCACCACGACGCGGTGCGCTGCGCCAGCTCCAGAATGCGTTCGATGACCGCGCGCGGCACGGGCCGCGGCAGAAAGGCGCGGCAGCTGTGACGCTCGCGCAGCCAGGTTTCCAGCTGGGCGTCGGGGCGCGATTGAGAATCCTGCATGGTCCGTCTCTCCGGGTCGGCGGCGCAAGGCCGGGGAAATTTCACCGTATCATGCCATCTCGGCCCGGCATGCGCGGGCGGCGACATTCCATTCCAGGCGACATCCATGCTACCCATCGACACCCTCATCGCGTTTTTCGGCATCGCCGCGCTGCTGGCGCTCGCGCCGGGGCCGGACAATCTCTTCGTCCTGATGCAGTCGGCCGTGTGGGGCCGCAAGGCCGGCATGTTCGTGGTGCTCGGGCTGTGCACCGGGCTCTTGGGCCACACGGCCGCGGTGGCGCTGGGGCTGGCGGCCGTGTTCGCGGCCTCGCCAATGGCTTTCACGGCGCTCAAGCTGCTGGGCGCGGCCTACCTGGCCTATCTGGCCTGGCAGATCCTGCGCGCGCCGGTGCGGGCCGACGACGGCGAGCGGCCCGCGCCGCTGGCCACGGGCGCGCTGTACCGCCGCGGCATCATCATGAACCTCACCAATCCCAAGGTGCTGCTGTTTTTCTTCGCGTTCCTGCCGCAGTTCACCTCGCCCGCGCGCGGCGCCGTGGGCTGGCAGACCGTGCAGCTCGGCGCGGTGTTCATGCTGGCCACGCTGCTGGTGTTCGGCGCCATCGCGTTTTTCTCGGGCGCGTTCGGCGAACTGCTGCAGCGCTCGGTCACGGCCAAGCGCTGGCTCAACCGCGTGGCGGCCCTGGTATTCGTGGGCCTGGCGGTGCGCCTGGCCACGGCGGCGCGCTGAAGCGCCCCCCGGCTGCGCGGCCTCAGGCCGCAGCGAAACGCATGATGCCGTCGTCGCCCAGGCGGCGCGTGAGCCTGCCCTCGAAATAAAGCGCATGCAGGTGCGCCAGCGCCTCGCCCATGGCGAAGGTGAGCTGGTGCAGGTCCAGCTTGCGCTTGAACAGCACCGGCACGATGTCCGACGTGGATTGCGGCTGCGCGCGACAGGCATCCAGCACGTCCTGCAGGCGGTCGCGGTGGTGCGCCTGCTGCTGCGCGATGCGTTCGTGCAGGCCCTTGAACGGACGCCCGTGCGAAGGCAGCACCAGCGTGTCGCCGGGCAGGTCGGCATAGCGCTCGAGCGAACGAAGATAGAGAGGCAGGGGATTGGCGTCGGGTTCGTAGTCGAACACGCTGACGTTGGTGGAAATGCGCGGCAGCACCATGTCGCCGGAAATCAGCACGCCCAGGTCGGGCGAATGGAACGACGCATGTTCGGGCGCATGGCCGTAGCCCACGATGACGCGCCAGGGCCGCCCGCCGATGCGCAGCTGGTCGCCGTGCATGATGCGGGCGTAGTGCCCGGGCATGGCGGGCACCAGGTTGGGATAGTAGTTGGCGCGCTCGCGGATCTGCGCCTGCGCGGCGGGGTCCACCAGCCCGTGGCGCGCGAAATGATCCACTGCCGACTGCCCGCCCGGGCCGCCGCCGTCCGTGCGCGACGACCAGAGCGACGCCACCATGAAATCGGTCATGGTCATCCAGAGCGGCGCGTTCCAGCGCTGGCACAGCCAGTGAGCCAGGCCCACGTGGTCGGGGTGCATGTGCGTGACGATGACGCGCAGCACCGGCAGGCCGCCGAGCTCGCGCTCGAACACCTGCTCCCACAGCGTTTTCACCTCGTCGCGCGAAATGCCGCAGTCGACGATGGTCCAGCCCTGGCGGCCGTCGATCTCGTCCCTGAGCAGCCAGAGGTTGATATGATCCAGCGCGAACGGAAGCGGCATGCGGATCCATTTGACGCCCTCCGCCACCTCGAAGGCGCGGCCGGGCCCGGGCTGGGTGTCCGCGAAAGGGTACTGAAGCTGGTGCTCGTTGGGATTCATGTCTCTCTCGTTTCACGCTTGACGATCGCGTCAAGTCATCATAATTTACGTTTACGTAAACTGCCACACGCCGCATGCCCCCGTCAACCTGGACCATCTCCGAGCTCGCGCGCGAATTCGGCGTCACGCCCCGCACGATCCGCTTCTACGAAGACCAGGGCATCGTGAGCCCGTCGCGCGAGGGCCGCAACCGCATTTTCGGTCCGCGCGACCGCACACGGCTCAAGCTCGCCCTGCGCGGCAAGCGGCTGGGGCTGCAGCTGTCGGAAATCCGCACGCTCATCGACATGTACGACGGGCCCGGAGATACCGAGGTGCAGCTGCGCCAGTACCTGGCCGTGCTGGAGCAGCACCGGCTCACCCTGGAACAGCAGCGCCGCGACATCGACGATACCCTGCGCGAGATCGCCGAGCAGGAGCGGCAATGCCGCGAACTGCTGGCAAGCAAGCCCTGACGGCATGGCGGCGCTCCAGACCCTGTTTCTTTTCGTCCTGACGGCGCTGGCCGAAATCGTCGGCTGCTACCTGCCGTACCTGTGGCTGCGCAAGGGATATTCCGCCTGGGTGCTGGCGCCGGCCGCGGCCAGCCTGGCGCTCTTCGCCTGGCTGCTGACGCTGCATCCCACGGCGTCGGGCCGCGTCTACGCCGCCTATGGCGGCGTCTACATCGGCATGGCGCTGATGTGGCTGTGGGCCGTGGACGGCGTGCGGCCCCTGGTCAGCGACTGGATCGGCGTGGCCCTGTGCCTGGCCGGCATGCTGGTGATCATGTCCGGATCCCGGGCCGGCTGAGGGCCCGGCCCGCTCAGGGCGCGAGGTAGCGCTGGGCCAGCCGCACCCAGTACGTGGCGCCGGGCGCGATGAGCGCGTCGTTGAAGTCGTAGCTGGCGTTGTGCAGCATGCAGGGGCCCAGCCCGTGGCCGGCCATGCGGTGCTCGCCATCGCCGTTGCCCAGGAAGATGTAGCAGCCGGGCCTGGCCTGCAGCAGGAATGCGAAATCTTCCGACGCCATGGCGGGCTCGATCACCCGCGCGCGGCCCTCGCCGGCCACTTCGCGCGCCACGTCCAGGCAGAACGCGGTTTCGGCCTCGGTATTGACCAGCGCCGGGTAGCGGCGCTCGAAGAACACCTCGGCCTCGCAGCCGTGGGCCGCGGCGATGCTGCCGGCGATCTCGCGCATGCGGCGCTCGATCAGGCCGACCACCTCGTCGCTGTAAGCGCGCACCGAGCCGCCCATCCAGGCGCTGTCGGGAATCACGTTGATCACGCTGCCGCCGGCCTGGACCTGGGTAATCGACAGCACGGCCGCGTCCAGCGGGCGCTTGCTGCGCGTGAGAATGGTCTGCAGCGACTGGCCGATGGCGAACAGCGCGGGCACGGGGTCGTTGCAATCCTGCGGCGCGGCGGCATGGCCGCCCTTGCCGCGCACGGTGATGCGAAAGCCGTTGGCCGCCGCCATCATGGGGCCGGCGCACACGCCGAAGGAGCCGGCGGGCAGGCCCGGCCAGTTGTGCATGCCGAACACGGCCTCGCAGGGAAAACGCTCGAACAGGCCGTCCTGGATCATCGCGCGGCCGCCGGCCCCGCCTTCCTCGGCGGGCTGGAAGCACAGATACACCGTGCCGTCGAAACCGCCGTGCCGCTGCAGGTGGCGCGCCGCGGCCAGCAGCATGGCGGTGTGGCCGTCGTGGCCGCAACCGTGCATCTTGCCGTCGTGGCGCGAGCGGTGCTCGAACTGGTTCTCTTCCTGCATGGGCAGGGCGTCCATGTCGGCCCGCAGCATGATGGCGCGATCCGACGACCCGTGGCGGACGACGCCGACCACCCCGGTCTTGGCGATGCCGGTATGCGTCTCGATGCCCCAGCCGCGCAGCGCGTCGGCCACCACCTTGGCGGTGCGGTGCTCCTCGTAACAGAGTTCCGGATGGGCGTGCAGATCGCGCCTCAGCGCCACGATGTCTTCCAGGTCCGATAGTCCGGGCACGGCTTGCTCCCTTGCAGTGTTTCGTTGTCCAGCGGCCGGCAGGCATATTACCCATGCGGCGGCCCGGCGATCCCGCCCGCTGGCTAGGGAAAACCCGGATCAAATTTACGTTTACGTAAACGTAATATTTGCGGTGCATCATTGCGCGGCGCCCGCCGGACGGCGCATCATGGGCCCGCAGAGGCCATCGCAGCGCGCTTGCCTGCGGCCATACAGAGGTAAGTACCCACTATCACGGAGACAGCGATGAACCTTCCCGGCCTCAATTTCGACCTGGGCGAAGACCTGGACATGCTGCGCGAGGCGGTGCGCAATTTCGCCCTCGCCGAAATCGCCCCCCGGGCGGCCGAAGTCGACCGCAGCGACCAGTTCCCCATGGACCTCTGGCGCAAATTCGGCGAGCTGGGCGTGCTGGGCATGACGGCCAGCGAGGAATACGGCGGCACCGACATGGGCTACCTGGCGCACATGATCGTCATGGAAGAGATTTCCCGCGCCAGCGCCTCCATCGGCCTGTCCTACGGCGCGCACTCCAATCTCTGCGTGAACCAGATCCACCGCAACGGCACGCCCGCCCAGAAAGCCAGATACCTGCCCAAGCTGATCTCGGGCGAGCACGTGGGCGCGCTGGCCATGAGCGAGCCGGGCGCCGGCTCGGACGTGGTCAGCATGCGGCTGCGCGCCGAGAAGAAGGGCGACCGCTACGTGCTGAACGGCACCAAGATGTGGATCACCAACGGGCCGGATGCCGATACCCTGGTGGTCTATGCCAAGACCGATCCCGAGGCGCACCAGCGCGGCATCACGGCCTTCCTGGTGGAAAAGGGCTTCAAGGGATTCTCGGTGGCTCAGAAGCTGGACAAGCTCGGCATGCGCGGCAGCCACACCGGCGAACTGGTGTTCGAGGACTGCGAGGTGCCGGAAGAAAACGTCCTGGGCCAGGTCAACGGCGGCGTGAAGGTGCTGATGAGCGGGCTGGACTATGAGCGCGCCGTGCTGTCGGGCGGCCCGGTGGGCATCATGCAGGCCGTGATGGACGTGGTGGTGCCCTACATCCACGACCGCAAGCAGTTCGGCCAGCCCATCGGCGAATTCCAGCTCATCCAGGGCAAGGTGGCCGACCTTTACACCACGCTGCAGGCCAGCCGCGCCTTCTGCTACCAGGTGGGCAAGAAGMCCGGCAAGGGCACGCTATCCACGCAGAGCGGCGCGCTCAAGGACCAGCCCTATGGTTTCAATACCCGATTCGAAGACGTGCCAGGCACCAACCCCGAAGAACTGCTGGGCGCGGCCCATGCGGGCTGCTTCACCATGGCCCTTTCCAACATCCTGGCCGAGTCCGGCATGGTCGCGCAACGCCTGGACACCCGGGCCGAAGTCACGCTGGACAAGCAGGACGGCGGCTTCGCCATCACCGCCGTGCATCTTTCCGTGGAAGCCGTGATCCCCGGCGCGAGCGCGCAGGCCTTCGAAGACGCCGCGCGCAAGGCCGAAAAGGGCTGCCCGGTTTCCAAAGCGCTCAACGCCAGGATCACCATGGACGCCAAGCTGAAGTCTTGATGGCGCGCGGGCGGCGGCGCAGGGCGGGCCGATTGGGCCCGCCTATGGCCGCCCTGCCCAAAATCAATTTGACGCGGCCCCGGCACCTCAAGAAAATGAGAACCATTCTCAGGAGTGCCGTATGACGGGTCTGATTCTCGCGATCTCGGGCGGCCGGGCCGCCCGGCACAATGTCCAACTTTCCGCCAGCCTGCGGCGCATGGTGGGCTCGGGCATGCTTGTCGCCGTCGGCTACATCGACCCGGGCAACTGGGCCACCGACATCGCCGGCGGCAGCGGCTACGGCTACGGGCTGCTCATGGTGGTCTTCGCCTCGGCCTTCCTGGCGCTCGGCTTCCAGGTGCTGGTGTCGCGCCTGGCCCTGGCCACCGGCGAAGACCTGGCCACCCTCACCGCCCGCCATCTTTCCCCGCGCGTGGCCAAAGCCGCCTGGCTGGCCGGCGAGGCCGCCATTCTCGCCACGGCGCTGGCCGAACTGATCGGCGGCGCTATCGCGCTGCGCCTGCTCTTCGGCCTGCCCTTGCTCGCCGGCGTGGCCGTCACGGGGGTGGGAACCTTCGTGGTGCTGGCCCTGGCCCGCGGCAACGCCGACCGGCACGAGCGCGTCATCGCCGCGCTGCTGGCGGTGGTGGCCATGTCTTTCGTCTTCCTGCTCTTCGAGGCCAATCCGTCCTGGACCGCGATGGCCGGGGGCGTCGCGCAGACCGGACGGGCGCTGCGCGACCCCGAGGGCTTCATGATCGCGCTGGGCATCCTGGGCGCGACGCTCATGCCGCACAACCTCTACCTGCATTCCGGCTCGCTGGCGCAGCGCGCCCGCCAATTGCCGCCGCAGGCGCGCGGCATGGCCATGCGGGTGGCCCGCAACGACACCATGGTGTCGCTCGGCGTGGCTATGCTGATCAACTCGGCCATCATGATCGTGGCGGCGGCCTCGCTGTCGGGCGCCGGCCTGGCGGTGTCCAGCCTGGATGCGGCCCATGCGGTCATCGGTCAGACGCTGGGCTTGGGCGCGGCCCTGGTCTTCGCGGTGGCGCTGTACGCCGCCGGCCAGAGTTCGACCATCACCGGCGTGCTGGCCGGACGCATTCTTTCGCGCGGATTCCAGGTCCGGCAGGGCTGGAGCGACCGCCGCCGCGCCCTGTTCACGCGCCTGGTCGCGGGCGCGGCGGCCGTGGGGCTGCTCATTCATTCCGGCGGCCAGGATCCGGACGGCCTGCTGGTGCTGAGCCAGGTGATCCTCAGCCTGGCCCTGCCCTTCGCCCTGGTGCCGCTGGTGCTGCTGGCGCGGCGCGCCAGCCTGATGGGCCGCCATGCGCTGCGCGGCGGATGGGCCGCCGCCG
>NZ_LHSJ01000088.1:0-6760 GCF_001270295.1 Achromobacter sp. DMS1
GGGCCACGCGCTCCACCTCGAAACAGGCCGCCACGTGATCGGCGCCGTGCGCCTCCAGCGGCGGCGCCTCGGCGCGGCAGCGTCCGGTGGCATAGGCGCAGCGCGGGGCGAAGCTGCAGCCCCGGCCCAGCTCGCTGGGCGCGGGAACCATGCCGGGGATTTCCGCCAGCCGCGCGCGGCCGGCATTCATCGAGGGCATGGACGCCATCAGCGCCCGGGTGTAGGGATGCAGGGGCCGGTCGAACAGCTCGGCCACCGGCGCCTCCTCGACCTTGCGGCCCGCGTACATCACCACCACGCGGTCGCAGCACTCGGCCACCACGCCCAGGTCGTGGGTGATCATCACGATGCCCATGCCCATCTGCGCCTGCAGCCGGCGCAGCAGGTCGATGATCTGCGCCTGGATGGTCACGTCCAGCGCGGTCGTGGGCTCGTCGGCGATCAGCACCTCGGGGTTGCAGGCCAGCGCCAGCGCAATCATCACCCGCTGGCGCATGCCGCCCGAGAGCTGGTGCGGGTACTCGTGCACGCGCCGCGCGGGCTCGGCGATCTGCACCAGCCCCAGCATTTCCTCGGCGCGCGCATAGGCTTCGCGCCGGCCCAGCTTCTGGTGCAGCATCACCGTCTCGGCGATCTGCCTGCCCACCGTCAGCACGGGGTTGAGCGAGGTCATGGGCTCCTGGAAGATCATGGAGATGCGGTTGCCGCGGATCTTGCGCATCTGCTTTTCGGTGAGCGACAGCAGATTCACGCCTCGGTAGCGGATCTCGCCCGCCGCGTAGCGCCCCGGCGGCGTGGGCACCAGGCGCAGGATGGACAGCGCCGTCACGCTCTTGCCGCAACCCGATTCCCCCACCACTCCCAGCGTGCGCCCGGCCCGCACGCGATACGACACGCCGTCCACCGATCGCACGGTGCCTTCCACCGTATCGAAATACGTCGACAGCCCATCGACCTCCAGCAACGCGTCGCCGGCCTGCGGCGCGCCCGCTGCCTGGCCGTTCGGTTCATGCTTCATGAAGACTCTCCACATCGAAACGCTAGAGCTGGTTGGCCAGCCGCGGATCCAGCGCATCGCGCAGCCCGTCGCCCATCAGGTTGATGGCGAGCACCGTCAGCGCGAGCAGGATGCCCGGATAGAGAATGGTGTAGAAAGCCACCGCCACGTAGTTGCGGCCGTCGGCCATCATGTTGCCCCAGCTCGGCACCTGCGGCGGCACGCCCACGCCCAGGAAAGACAGCACGGCCTCGGTGAGCACCGCGGTGGCGGCGATGAAGGTCGCCTGCACCACCAGCGGCGTCACGGTATTGGGCAGCACATGGCGCCAGAGAATCACGGGCAGGCGCGTGCCGATGGCATGCGCGGCCTCCACGAAAAGCTGTTCGCGCAGGGTCAGCGCCAGCGAGCGCACCAGCCGCACCACGCGCGGAATCTGCGGAATGGCGATGGCGATGATCACCGTGGCCAGGCTGGCCCTTATCACCGCCATCAGCGCGATGGCCAGCAGAATGTCGGGGATGGCCATCATGCCGTCCATGATGCGCATGATGAGCGAATCGGCCCAGCGCACGAATCCCGCCATCAGGCCCAGCACGACGCCGGCCACGCTGGCCAGCGCCGCCACCGACACCGCCACCACCAGCGACACCCGTCCGCCCCACACGGCGCGGCTGAACACGTCCCGGCCCAGCGCGTCGGTGCCGAAGTAATGCTCCGCCGACGGCGGCTTGAGGCGCTGCAGCGGGTTGATGGCCAGGGGATCGTGCGTGGCGAGCCAGGGCGCGGCCAGCGAAATTGCGGCTACGGCCAGCAGCAGCGCCAGTCCCAGCAGCAGCGTGGGATGCTTGCGCACCCAGCGCCAGCGGCGCGCGCCGCCCGACAGCGCCTGATGCACGACCGCGCCGCCGGGCGCGGCGGAAGAAATCGGATTGTCAGCCATGCGTGCCTTCCGGTTTCAGTAGCGGATGCGCGGATCGAACAGCCGGTAGCTCAGGTCGATCAGCAGGTTGATGAACACATAAGTGGCCGCCGAGATCAGCAGCACGCTCTGGATCACGGGGTAGTCGTGATGCTGCACGGCGTCGATGACCAGCCGCCCGATGCCCGGAATGGCGAACACCGTCTCGGTCACCACCACGCCCCCGATCAGCAGCGCGATGCCCACGCCCACGGTGGTGGCGATGGGAATCGCCGCGTTGCGCACCGCGTGCTCCAGCACCGGCAGCACGCCCAGGCCCTTGGCGCGCGCCGTGCGGATGTAGTCCTCGTGCAGCACCTCCAGCACGGTGGCGCGCGTCATGCGGGTAATGAGCGCGATGTACACCAGCGCCAGGTTCACACAGGGCAGGATCAGGCTGCGCAGCCACGGCCAGACGCCGCTGGACAGCCGCGTGTAGCCCTGCACCGGTAGCCACTGCAACTGCACCGCGAAACCGTAGATCAGCAGGTAGCCCACCAGGAACACCGGCACCGAAAACGCCAGCACCGCGAACACCATCACCAGCCGGTCCACCCACGACCCCGCTCGGTACGCCGCCAGCACGCCCAGCGGAATGGCCACGACGATGGACAGCCCCATGGTGAGCGCCGCGATCGACAGCGTGGGCTCCAGGCGCTGCGCCAGCAGCGTCGTCACCGGCACCTGCGTGAAGATCGACGTGCCCAGGTCGCCGCGCAGCAGCTTGCCCGCCCACAGCACGAACTGCCGCCACAGCGGCTCGTCCAGCCCCAGCGCGGCGTGCAGCCGGGCGATGTCGTCGGCGGTGGCGAAGTCGCCCGCGATCAGCGCCGCCGGGTCGCCCGGCGACAGGTGGATCAGCAGGAAGACGATGACCGCCACCACGATCATCACCGGCACCACGGAAAACACGCGTCGGATTACGTACGCCATGGCAGCCTCGCGTCCTCGCGCCGCGCGCCCGTCATTTGTCCAGCACCCAGACGTTGGGCACGCCCCAGATCCTGTCGGTGTGCTTGAGCGACTTCAGCGCCGCGAAGGTCAGCGAGAACTGGCCCACGGGCACGTTCGGGAACACCTGGTAGGCGCGCTCCTGGAAGCGGTCGAGCAGCGCCTTGCGCCCGGCCGGGTCCACCGCGGCGATCCACTTCGCACGCAGCGCGTCCAGCTCCTTGTCGCACGGCCAGCCCGGCAGCGTATTGCCGCAGCTCGCCGCCAGGTAGGTGTTGTTGAGCGGCGAATTCACGTTGAACTCCGAGGCCGACGACACGAACACGTTCCAGCCGCCCTGGTCCGGCGCCGCCTTCTTGCTGCGGCGCGCCGTCATGGTCGCCCAGTCCATCGCCTGGATGTCGAGCGTCATGCCGATGTCCTGCAGCGCCTGGATCGCCACCAGCGTGGCGGCGTTCAGGTACACCGGGTCGGAGGGCAGCATCACCACCACTTTCTGGCCCTGGTAGCCGCCCTCGGCCAGCAGTTTTCTGGCCAGCGCGATGTCGGGCTTGGCGTAGGGCGCCGATCCCGCGGCGGTTTCGTTGGGGCCGCCGCAGATGAAGAACGTGTCGCAGTGATCCAGGCGCAGGTCGGGCGGATACCCCATCGCGCTCACGAACCTGGCCTGGTCGATGGCATGCGCCGCCGCCTGCCGGATCTTGGCGTTGTCGAACGGCGGAAAAGCCTGGTTCAGCACCATGTACGCCTGGTTGCGGCCCATGACGCCGATGGCGATGCCGCTTTCCTTGCGCAACGGCTCGATGTAGTCGGCCGGCGTCTGCTCGATCATGTCCACTTCCTGGTTCTTCAGCGCCGCCACCGCGCTGTTCGAATCCGGAAGAATCACCCATTCCACGCGATCGACGTGCGGCGCCTTGCTGCCCGCCAGGCCCGAGGCCGGCTCGCTGCGCGGCTTGTAGTCCGGATTGCGGACGAACACCACCTTGTTGCCCGGCACCCACTCGTCGCGCTTGAAGAGGAACGGGCCCGAGCCCACCACCTCCGTCAGCGGCCGGTCGGCCGGCATCTTCGCCAGCCGCGCCGGCAGGATGAACGCCGGATAGCTCGACACCTTCGCCAGCCCGTCGAGCACCGGCCCGAACGGCCGTTCCAGCGTGAGCGTGAAGGTGCTGGCGTCCACGGCCTGCCACTTGCCGCCGGCCGCGCTCAGCGCATGGCCGATGTTGTCGCGCGCGGTCCAGCGCTGCAGCGAGGCCACGCAGTCGGCGGCCGTCACCGGATTGCCGTCGCTGAACTTCAGCCCGTCGCGCAGCGTGAAGGTCCAGACCTTCTTGTCGTCGGACACCTTGTAATCCCGCACCATTTCCGGCTGGGGCTGGCCCTTCTCGTCCATGGCAAAGAGCGTGTCGTACACCATGTAGCCGAAATTGCGCGTGATGTAGGCGGTGGTAAAGGTCGGGTCGAGCACCTTCAGGTCGGCATGCGGCACCAGCCGCAGCGTCTTGGTCTCGGCCATCGCGGCGCCCGGGCACAGGGCGCAGGCGGCCGTCATGGAAATCGCGGCGAGGCTCGCCAGCAGTCTTTTCTTCATCGCTACACTCCCTGATCCCGGCATCGTGCGGGTACGAACGGCAAACATGTAAGCCGGCCGCCACGGCCGCGCCGGGCGGCGCCCTTCACAGCGGCCACTTGGGCCGCCGGATCTTCCTGTAGGGCAGCGTCTTCCAGTCCGGCGTCGCCACGCCGCGCCCGCCCACGTAGATCACGTGGCGCGCCACCTGGGAAAACGATGCATGGAAATGCTGGGCCGACTTCACCACCACGATCTTCTTGGACGCCAGGTCGCAGCCGAGCTGGCTGAACAGATCCGTATTGATGGCCTGGTTGCGCACCGACGTCAGCACGATCTCGATGCCCTGCGCCTCGACCAGCGCGCAGTCGCCCATCGGCGCCGGCGCGCCCGACAGCCCTGTCATGACCAGGTTCTTCTTCAGCGCCTTCACCGTGCACGACACGTCGACCGGATCGCCCGACAGCGGGCCCACCTTGCCGCCCAGCCGCATCATCAGCGTGGCGCCGGGCTCCGCATCGAAGGCGATGCGCACCGCCACCGGATCCCAGAGCGGCCCCAGCGCCGCGTTGCGCACCCCGCGCTCCAGCATGCGCGCCAGCATGAACGTGGAATCGCCCGGCGCGCCGCTGCCGGGATTGTCGGGCCGGTCGGCCAGCACCACCGGGCCGCCCTCGAACGCCCGCGCCTCGTCCAGCGCCTCGTCGATGCTCCGGTACGGCACCATCAGCTGCTCGCGCATGGCGATCAGCTCGTCGGCCAGCCGCCGCGCCGCCTGCCGCGCTTGCCCGGCGTCGCCGTCCGCGTACACCAGCACCTTGGTGCCCATCTCCGGCACGTCGCCGGTCGCGAACCCTTGCGCCACCGAAATCGACAGAATGCCGTTCTTGCCTTCCATCTCCTGGATGCGCCGCACGAATGAACGCGCCGGCTCGCGCGTCGTGTGCATGGGCACGATCATCTCGCAATCCACCAGCGCGGCCTTGGGCGCGATGCGGCCTTCGCGCGCCTGCACACAGAGCGTGACCAGCTCTTGCGCGCGCTCGCGGATATCGGTGTGAGGGTATTCCTTGAACAGCACCAACACGTCGGCATGCTCGACCATGGCCGGCGTCAGGTGCGCGTGCGGGTCCAGCTCCGCGCCCACCGTCACGCCGGGCCCCACGATTTCGCGCACGCGCCGCAACACGTCGCCCTCGCAATCGTCATAGCCATCGGCCACCATCGCGCCGTGCAGGCCCAGCAGCACCATGTCCACCGGCAGCGCGCGCCGCAGGTCCGCCAGCAGCTCATCGCGCAGGGTTTCGTAGGCCGAACGGGTCGTAATGCCGCCCGGCTGCGCCGACGTCACCACGCCCTCGAACAGCTCCCAGCCCAGCGCCTTGCCGCGCTGGCGCGCCACATACAGCGGCGCGCCGGCAAAGGTCAACGTGTCCGGGTGCGTGCCCGCCGGGTAGTAATCGCGGTCCCGGAACGACGCAAGACTGGTCGGCATCGGCGCAAACGTGTTCGTCTCGGTGCCCAGGCCGGCGCTGAAAACTCGCATATCATCATCCCCACTCACAAGCGGGGAAAACAGCGGCGCGTAGCCATGCCGGGCCGCGCCATCCGGCCCGCCGTGGTTTCGCGCCTTCCGCGGCGGTCGCGCACAGCGCGCCGTCGGAATCTGGTTCCCCCTGAAATGCTTTTCGATCAGGTTATGTCCGCCGGCCTGCGCGGCCGGCGTTGATGAATCAAGGCCGTCCACATGCTGCACGGCCCGTGCACACATCATGCTATCGCGCTCGCGGCGCATACAAATAGCCAAGACGACAGGGTCTATAACCTTAGGGAATGCGCGCGACCGCGCATCTGACCGGCCGCCCGCCCGCAAACGCGCGCCACGCCTGGCTTTCGCGCCATCCCGTCCCTGCGCGCACGACCGCGTGCGCCACGGCTTCGGCGCGGGAAAACCCTGAACCTCGCACGCCGCCCTTCGCGCAAGTGACAAGCCCGCCGCCGCCCCCTAGAATGCGCTCGCGCCGCGCAAGCGCGACGCCCGGCATCGCCGGCCCATCGACCGCATTCTTGTCTCCGCCCGCCCCATGAACGCCGAAGCCGCCCTGCAGAAAAGCCCGCTGTTCCGACTGTGCGCCGTCTTGTGGCTGGCCGCGATGGCCGGCGTCGTCGCGATGGCGGGCGCCACGGTGCCCCGCCTGGTGGAGAGCGCCTCGCCGCCCGTGCCGCTGCCCCCTCGCGCTGATTGCCAGCGTGGCCCAAAGCGGCATCCTGCCTGGCC
>NZ_LHSJ01000088.1:7002-21452 GCF_001270295.1 Achromobacter sp. DMS1
GGCGTGCCGGCACGTGCCGGCGTTATCATGGAGCCATGAATTCGCCCGTCACGACCAAACCGGCGCCGAGCGCCGATCCCCGTCCCGAGCCCCCTGAGCCGCCCGCGCCCGAAGCGTGCTGCAACAGCGGGTGCATACCCTGTGTTTACGACCTGTACAACGAGGCCATGGATGCCTACCGCGAGGCCCTGAAAGCCTGGAAGGCCAGGCATCCGGAAGCGCAATCCTAGAATGCCCGGGCGCAACCCCGTTTCAGGGCAAGCACGCCTAGCCCGGCAGCCTCATGTGCAGCACCGGAAAAGGCCGGCCCGCCGCATCGCGTTCCGACCGGCCCACGTCCACGAATCCGTAGTGCAGGTAGAAGCCGTGGGCCTGCGGATTCTGTTCGTTCACGTCCACCAGCAGACTGCCGTGCAGCGAGCGCGCGAAATTCAGCAGCCGCCTTCCCGCGCCGCGGCCGCGCTTGCTGGCGTCGACGAACAGCATCTGCACTTTGTTGCCGTCCAGCCCGATGAAGCCGGCGATTTCGCC
Organism: Achromobacter sp. DMS1; assembly: GCF_001270295.1. Classification (NCBI taxonomy): domain Bacteria; kingdom Pseudomonadati; phylum Pseudomonadota; class Betaproteobacteria; order Burkholderiales; family Alcaligenaceae; genus Achromobacter; species Achromobacter sp. DMS1. The sequence continues at coordinate 7,534 of NZ_LHSJ01000088.1, forward strand.
GTCTTCGTCCTCACAGACCCACACCCGCACCGCGGGCAGATAGACATTGAGCACCTGCGGATAGAGGGCGTCGATGTCCTGCTCGGTCAGGAACGTGTGCGTGGCGCGCACCGAGCGCAGCCAGATGTCCGCCAGGACCAGGTCGTCTCCGTGATTGCGTTCTCGGATGTTCATGCTCTTGTAATTGCTGGGTTGCTGCGCGCCGGCCGGCGGCGCGGCGTGTCGATCAATATCCTGAACGGTGGATCTCGGCGGCCGCCAGCACGGTTTCCATTTGCACCGTGTGGGCGAACACGAAGCGCTCGCCGTACACCGTTTCGTCGGGAAACTCCGAGATCAGCGCAAGCGGCAGCGTTTCGCGGTCGGTTTCCTGGATCTGGACCGGGATGCCGTTCAGCACCTCGAATCCGGTTTCGAGGGCGTGGGCGCGAAAGAGTTCCAGTTGCCGCGCGTTGAACCCCGCCAGCCCGGGCACATTGCGCGCCAGTCGCGCCGTCACGCCCTCGACCAGCCGGCGGGCGCGCTCGCCCCAGCCGGGGTGGTGCCGCGCCAGCAGCATGAACCCCTTGGGCAGCGTCCACGATTCGAAATGCCGGGGCAGGTAGCCCGACAGCGGCCGGGTCCATTCATGGGCCGGGTAGCCGTGCAGGTTGACGTGCAGTTGCGCCCCGCTCAGCGCATGCGCCTGGTGACGGGCTTCGCGCTCGAAAAACGGCGCATGTTCGCGGTAGGCGATATCGTCGCCCAGCGCGCTGTAGCGCGAGGCATGCAGCATGTGGCGAGGATGCTGCTGGCGCAGCCGTTCGAAAAGCGCGTAGCCGTCCGGGTTCTCGCAGGCCACCAGCGCGAAATGCGCCTGGCCCGTTTCCTGCAGGCGGCGCGCCGCGCGCAGCGCGCCCACCACGCCCGAGCTTTCGTTGGCGTGCTGCGCGCCCGAGATGAACACCGCCGGCCCCGGGCCGCGCACATAGGCTCCCAGCACCGGCCGCCCCTGGCGCGACACCGCCTGGAAGGCGTCCCCACCGATCTCCGCCATGCAGTGGGCGATCTGCGCCGCCGTCAGCGGCCGGTCCAGTTCCGCCAGCGGCGCGGGCGGCGCGGACGGGGCCTCGGGGCTCGGTCGGCCGGAAGGGTTCCATGATCATGCGCACGCGCGCCGCCCCGTCGTGCCGCCGGATGTCCGGGATGATCTGCCCCGGCTGCAGCCCGCGGTCGCCGGGCGGGCGTCCCGAATGGCGCTGGAAGAACTCCAGCAGCGTGAAATAGAGGTCTTCGTGCAGCGCCTCCAGCGTGCTGACGATCTCTTCGTCCACCGGCAGCGCGAAATCCATGCCCGGCAGGTCGACACGGATTTCCAGCCGCTCGAAATAGGGCTCGTGCGCGCCCCAGGCGCGGTTGCGCACCGTGTCCACGATGCTGCGGAACACCTGCTGGTATTCGGTCGCCTGCGCCGCGTCGACCTGCGTCCGGCCGTCGGCGTCGCGCACCCGCAGCCAGCCCGTGGGCGACAGCACCGGCTCGCCTTCCGGCGTCTGCCCCAGCGCATTGGGCGCGAACACCCGCGCCTGTGTCACGCGGCCGTCGCGGTACGCCAGACGCACGTCGTAGTGCAGGTCGCAAGCGCCCGGCTCCATGGTCAGCGCAGCCGGCTTGAGCAGCGCCGCCAGCGGATACGCCTCCAGCGCGAAGCGCCGCGCCTGCGCCTGCGCGTGCACCGGGTAGCGCAGCGTCGCCGACTCCAGGCCGTCGAGTTCCACCTCTTCCAGAAAGAAATGCAGCAGCGGCTTGTAGGCGCTGCGGAAACGCGCCGTCACGCCGGCGCGCCAGCCGCGCCTCGGCGGCCCGGCGCGCCTCGGCGTCCTCGAACAGCCACCCCTCCACGACCGACCCGCGCCAGAACGGCGCCTGATAGGCGTGTGTCCAGGCGTCCAGCGTGCGATCGAAGGTTTTTTCCAGCAAAGGCATGGTCGGGTCTTTCCTCGGGAGTGTCTGCGCCGGGCACGGTCGGCAAGCATACCGCCGCAAGCCCGCGGACGGGGAGCGGCGCCGCGCGTGGCGTCCGCCGCCTGAACGCACAAAGCCGATTGCATCTCCGGACCAGGCCGGCGCGGGAAAGCGGCCTCCTGCATACGGGCAAACATCGCCAGTTATACAGGTCGCGTCTCTTCCGTCACAAGCAATGCGCCGTTTATCGACAACGCGCTATACCGCTGCCCGGGAGCAAAAACGATTCACCTGATCGAGGCTTTCATTAATCGTTTTTCAGGTTGGAGAGTATTGCGAAGAAAATGTTTTGTGGTTGCGCCAAGTTTCTGCTGTGAATTTTCAAAAACATGAGCCGCCTGGACTTCGGTGCATTGTCAAATGGTTTTATTGCATCAAGAACATAAAAAGTGCTCTGCCGCTTTTTCTCATGGTGGACATTTGACCGGGACGGCGAGGCGTTTTTCCCGGCGAGGAATATCCATGGATGCTGGCGAAGAATGGTATTGCTTGCGGTGAGAACATGAAGATCAACGGCGATGCGGCGTCTGCGGCCAGGTGGACAGCGCAATCGGCTTCGTCGGTTCCCCGTCAGCGGACAACGACCGATAGCGGTTCGGAGCGTGGGTTAACCCGGGCATGCGCTGCCCCGGCACGCAAACCTGTCTCCGCCTGCGCACGGGTTCAGCCCTCCGCCACTCCGATCTGGATTTCGATGCGGTTGGCGGCGGATTGGGGGCCTGCCCAGGCGTGATAGACCTCGCGGCTTTCGGCGGTGGGGGTGAGGCCGGCTTCGGCAATGGCCCGCAGCAGGGGCTGGTAGCCCTGCGAGAAGAGCCGGTCCAGCGGGCCCTGGTAGAGCAGGCTGGCGCAGCGCAGGCGCGGCAGCGTGTGCGGGGCGGCGCCGGCGACGGGCAGGCAGTAGTCGAGTTCGAACGGGGTTTGCGCATCCTGGGGCAGGCCGTGGGCGGCGAAGACCGGCGGGCCTTCGACGCGCAGGCCGCCGGCGGCGGCCTGCCGCTCGAGCTCGGGGTAGATGCCGGCGGCCAGCGCGCCGACCTGGGCAAGGGTGACTCGCCGGCGGTCGCGCAGCACGGCCAGGGGTTCGACGGTTTTCAGCTCCAACGCAAGCTCCTGTGCAGGTGTGGGGAAATGGCGGGTTCAGGCCGCGCCGGTGGCGAAGGCGACAAGATGGGCCAGCGCGTGGGCAATGATGGCCGATTCCAGTCCGCGGCGCCAGTACAGCAGGCCGAAGAGCAGGCCGGGCAGGGTATTGGCGATGAGAACATAGCCGACGACCCGGGGGCGTCAGCGGGGCGCCCAGGGCGGCGAGGGCGGGCAGGTGGCCGGCGGCGAAGAGCGCGGCCGAGAGGACGATGGCGGCGACGAACCAGGCGCGGCGCGGCTCGCCGGCGCGCCGCTGGATCAGGCGCCACGGCAGCCACGCGAGCAGCGTCATCGCGCCCCAGCGCATGAGCACTTCTTCGGTGATGCCGCCATAGAGCAGCCGGGCGGCGGCGGGAATGCGCAAGGTATCGCCCAGGGCTTGCAGGGGCGCGGGCGTCGCGGCCTTGAGGGCGAGCAGAAGCAGGCCGGCGGCCAGGCCGGCCGCGGCGGCGGGAACAAGCTGAGGCTTCAGGCGCGGCGCGGCGGGCGCGTCGGCGAGCGCGGCTTCCAGCACGGGCGCGCGCAGGCCGAGCGGACGGGACATCGCGGCGCCGGCCCAGGCGGCCAGGGCCAGCAGGATGCCGCTTTGGGCCACGCTGGCAATCAGCGCGAGGGGGCAGCGGCACGGGCGGCGAGGCGCTCTCCACCAGGCGGGGCACCGTGGCGCCCGCCATCGCGACGACGCCGGCCATCGCGGCCAGCCACAAGACGGCGCACAGTCGGAACAGCGGGCTTTTCTGCAGGGCGGCTTCGGCGTTCATGGGGCGGGCGGAGACAAGAATGCGGTCGATGGGCCGGCGATGCCGGGCGTCGCGCTTGCGCGGCGCGAGCGCATTCTAGGGGGCGGCGGCGGGCTTGTCACTTGCGCGAAGGGCGGCGTGCGAGGTTCAGGGTTTTCCCGCGCCGAAGCCGTGGCGCACGCGGTCGTGCGCGCAGGGACGGGATGGCGCGAAAGCCAGGCGTGGCGCGCGTTTGCGGGCGGGCGGCCGGTCAGATGCGCGGTCGCGCGCATTCCCTAAGGTTATAGACCCTGTCGTCTTGGCTATTTGTATGCGCCGCGAGCGCGATAGCATGATGTGTGCACGGGCCGTGCAGCATGTGGACGGCCTTGATTCATCAACGCCGGCCGCGCAGGCCGGCGGACATAACCTGATCGAAAAGCATTTCAGGGGGAACCAGATTCCGACGGCGCGCTGTGCGCGACCGCCGCGGAAGGCGCGAAACCACGGCGGGCCGGATGGCGCGGCCCGGCATGGCTACGCGCCGCTGTTTTCCCCGCTTGTGAGTGGGGATGATGATATGCGAGTTTTCAGCGCCGGCCTGGGCACCGAGACGAACACGTTTGCGCCGATGCCGACCAGTCTTGCGTCGTTCCGGGACCGCGATTACTACCCGGCGGGCACGCACCCGGACACGTTGACCTTTGCCGGCGCGCCGCTGTATGTGGCGCGCCAGCGCGGCAAGGCGCTGGGCTGGGAGCTGTTCGAGGGCGTGGTGACGTCGGCGCAGCCGGGCGGCATTACGACCCGTTCGGCCTACGAAACCCTGCGCGATGAGCTGCTGGCGGACTTGCGCCGCGCCGGCCCCGTGGATATCGCGCTGTTCGGGCTGCATGGCGCCATGGTGGCCGACGGCTATGACGATTGCGAGGGCGACCTGCTGCGCCGCGCGCGCGAGATCGTCGGTCCGGACACCGTCATCGGCGCCGAGCTGGATCCGCATTGCCACCTGACCGACGCCATGGTCGAGGCGGCCGATTTCCTGGTCTGTTTCAAGGAATACCCGCACACCGACATCCTGGACCGGGCCTACGACCTGGTGGACCTGTGCGTGGCCAAGGCGGAAGGCCGCATCCGGCCCGCGCACGCCGTGTTCGATTGCCAGATGATTTCCATCATGCACACCAGCCGCGAGCCCATGCGCGGCTTTGTCGACCGCCTGCTGGCCATGGAGGGCAGGGACGGCGTGCTGTCGGTGTCGATCGCCCACGGCTTTCCCTGGGGAGACACGCCCGACATGGGCGCCAAGGTGCTCGTGTACACCGACGGCGACGCCGCCCGGGCCGCAAGCCTGGCGCGCTCACTGGGCGAGGAGATCATCGGTTTCCGCGACCGGCTCGCGCCGCCGTACCCCGCCGTCGACGCCGCGCTGGACCAGGCGCTGGCCCATGGCGGATTTCCGGTGGTGCTGGCCGATTCGGCGGACAACGCCGGCGGCGGCGCGCCCAGCGATTCGACCTTCATCTTGGAGCGCGTGCTGGCGCGCGGCATCGAGGACGTGGCCATCGGGCCGTTCTGGGACCCGGTGGCCGTGCAATTGTGCTTCGAGGCCGGCGAGGGCGCGCGGGTGCAGTTGCGCGTCGGCGGCAAGGTCGCGCCGGTGTCGGGCCTGCCGCTGGACCTGGATGTCGAGGTGCTCGCGCTCAAGCGCGACGCCGAGATGACGGGCCTGGCCGGCACGCCGGCGGCGCTGGGAGATACGGCGCTGCTGCGCACGCGGGGCGTGACCCTGGTGCTCACCAGCTATCGGGTCCAGGCCATGGGCACCGATCTCTTCACGCAGTTCGGCGTGGACCTGGGGGCCATGCGCCTCATCGTCGTGAAGTCCTCGCAGCATTTCTATGCCGCTTATTCCAAGGTCGGCAAGCACGTGATCTACGTGGAGACGCCAGGGGCCATCACGCAGGACTACAACGCCTTGCCCTATCGCAAGGTCCGGTTGCCGAAGTGGCCGCTCGCGGCCGGCTCCGCCGCGGCCTGACGCGAACGGGCTCGACACAGGGCGCGCACAACACGCTTTTCACAAGGGGATGACCATGATTCGACGTTTCAGCCTGCTCGCGGCGGCGGCGCTCCTGGCGGCGAGTTCGGGGGCCATGGCGCAGGGCAAGACCTTGCGGCTGGTGCCGCACGCCGACCTGAAGACGCTGGACCCGCTTTTCAATACCGCCTATATCACGCGCAACCACGGCTATATGGTGTTCGACATGCTGTTCGCCCAGGACAGCAAGGGACAGCCCCGGCCGCAGATGGTCGATACCTGGAAAGTGTCGGAAGACGGCAGGCAGTGGCGCTTCACGCTGCGCCCGGGCCTGAAGTTCAGCGACGGCGCGCCGGTGACCGCCGAGGATTGCGTCGCCTCCCTCCAGCGCTGGGCCAAGAAGGACACCCTGGGCCAGGCGATGATGGCGGCGGGCGCGCAACTGGCCGCCACGGGCGCCGACAGTTTCACGCTGACACTGAAGGAGCCCTTCGGCCTGGTGCTGGAGGCCCTGTCCAAGCCTTCGGGCCTGCCGCCCTTCATCATGCCCAAGCGGCTGGCCGCCACCGACCCGAATACCCCCGTGACCGAGATGGTGGGCTCGGGGCCCTTTCTCTTCAAGCGCGACGAATGGGTGCCGGGCAACAAGGTGGTCTATGTGAAGAATCCCGCCTACGCGCCGCGCAAGGAGCCGGCCGACGGGCTGGCCGGCGGCAAGAACGTGAAGGTCGACCGCGTGGAGTGGGTCTACATTCCCGACGGCAACACCGCGACCGCCGCGCTCATGAACGGCGAGGTGGACATGCTCGAGCAGGTGGCGCCGGACTTCCTGCCGGTGCTGGAGTCCAACAGCGACATCAAGCTGGGAACCTCGGTGGCCTCGCAAGGCATGGTGGTCATCAACGCGCTGTATCCGCCCTTCAACGACGCGCGGGCGCGCCAGGCGATCTACTACGTGATCTCGCAGAAGCAGATGATCGCCGCCATGGGCTATTCCGAGAAGTACCGCGAAGACTACTGCCCCACGCTCTACATCTGCGGATCGCCCCTGGCGACCGACGCGGGAGCGGCGCCCTACGCCAGGCAGGACTTCGCGCGCGCCAGACAGTTGCTGCAGGAAGCCGGCTACAAGGGCGAGAAGGTGGTGCTGCTCTACCCCTCCGACCACCTGAGCGCGCCGGCCGTCATGGTGCTGTCGCAGAACCTGAAGAAGGCCGGCGTGAACGTGGACCTGCAATCCATGGACTGGGCTTCGCTCGCCGCGCGCCGCCTGAAAAAAGATCCGCCCGCGCAAGGCGGCTGGAACCTCTTCCTGACCTGGGGCGGCTATTACGACGCCAGCACGCCGGTGACCAACCCCTGGCTGTCGGCCGCCTGCGGCAACAGCCTGCCGGGCTGGCCCTGCGACAAGGAAATGGACGAGCTGCGCACCGCCTGGATACGCGAAACCGACGCCGCCAGGCGCAAGGAGCTCGCCACCCGGCTGCAGGAGCGCGCCTACCAGACCGTGCCCTATGCGATGTGGGGCGAGTTCAAGCCGGTATCGGCCACGCGCGGGCTGTCGCACACCGAGCTGCTCAAGACCGGCATTCCGGTCATGTGGAACATCGAGAAGCCGTAAGGCGGCCGCGCCGGGGGGAAACGAGCGTGAAAACCCTATTGCGCCGCATTGCGGCGGTCGTGCCGGTTATGGCCGTGGTGGCGGTGGTCGTGTTCCTGCTGATCCACCTGTCGCCGGGCGATCCGGCGGCGGTGATCGCGGGCGACAACGCCACCGCGGAAGACGTCGAGAAGATCCGCCGCAACCTGGGGCTGGACCAGCCCCTGCCGCGGCAGTTCGGCATCTGGGTCGCCAATATCGCCCAGGGGGACCTGGGCACCTCCATCGCCACCCAGATGCCGGTGTCCCGGCTCATCGGCCAGCGGCTGGGCCCCACCTTTTCGATCGCGGCCTTCACCATGCTGTTCGCGGTGCTGGCCGCCATCCCCCTGGGCGTGCTGGCGGCCTGGCATGCCGGACGCTGGCTCGACCGGCTGGTCATGCTGGTTTCGGTCTGCGCGTTCTCGGTGCCGGTCTTCCTCATCGGCTACAGCCTGGTGTACGGCTTTTCGATCAAGCTGGGCTGGCTGCCGGTGCAGGGCTACCGCCCGCTTTCCGAGGGCGCCGTCCCGTATCTGCGTCACCTGGTTCTGCCCTGCCTGTCGCTGGGCCTGGTCTACATGGCCCTGCTCACGCGCATGACGCGCACCACCATGCTGGAAGCCTTGTCGGAGGACTATATCCGCACGGCGCGCGCCAAGGGCCTGGCGCCCGGCCCGGTGGTCTGGCACGCGCTGAAGAACGCGGCCAATCCCATTGTCACCACCATCGGCGTGGGCGTGGCGCTGCTGATCGGCGGCGTGGTGGTCACCGAGACGGTATTCGCCATTCCCGGCCTGGGCCGGCTGACCGTGGACGCGGTGCTGCGCCACGACTATCCCGTGATCCAGGGCGTGCTGCTGGTGGCTTCCGGCATCTATGTCCTGATCAACCTGCTGGTCGACCTGAGCTACCGGCTCTTCGACCCTCGCATCCGCTATTGAGAGAACCGCCGTGACCGCATCCTCCCTGTTCCTGCCCGTGAAGCGGCCTGCCGGCCGGCGCGCGCTGCGGGCCCTCAAGCGCCATCCCACGCTCTGCGTGGGTACGGCCATCCTGGCGCTGCTGACGCTGGCCGCCCTGGCCGCGCCGTGGCTGGCGGCCATGGATCCCCAGGACATCGATCCGCTGACCCGCATGAAGCCGCCGTCGGCCGCGCATTTCTTCGGCACCGACGCGCTGGGGCGCGACGTGTATTCGCGCACCGTCTGGGGCGCTCGCGTCTCGCTCGTCGTGGGCGCCGTGGTCGCGCTGGCGGCCACTGCCGCCGGCGTGGCGCTGGGCATGCTGGCGGGCTACTTCCGCCGCGTCGATGCGTTCATCATGCGCATCATGGACGGCCTGATGGCGATTCCGGGCGTGTTGCTGGCCATCGCCCTCATGGCCACCCTGAAAGGCGGGCTCGGCACCGTCATCGTGGCCATCGTCATTCCCGAAATCCCACGCGTGGTGCGGCTGGTCCGCGCGCTGGTGCTCGCGCTGCGCGAGCAGCCCTATATCGAGGCGGCGGTGACCTGCGGCACGCCCGTGCCCGTCATTCTGTGGCGGCACATCCTGCCCAACCTGTTCGCGCCGCTCATGGTGCAGGCTACCTTCATTGCGGCCTCGGCCATCCTGACCGAAGCGGTGCTCAGTTTCCTGGGCGTCGGCATTCCGCCGCAGACGCCGAGCTGGGGCAACATCATGGCCGAGGGCCGCAATTTCGTGGCGGTGGCTTTTCACATCATTCTGTATCCGGGCCTGTTCCTGGGCGCGGCCGTGCTGGCCGTCAATCTCGTGGGCGACGGCCTGCGCGATATGCTCGACCCGCGCCTGGCTCGCAAACTCTAGGGAAAGCCATGCAGACCCAACCCGTCCTGCGCGTGCGCGACCTGCGCACCTGTTTCGAGGGCGAAGAAACCACGGTGGTGGCCGTCGACGGCCTGTCCTTCGACCTCATGCCGGGCGAGACCCTGGGCCTGGTGGGCGAGTCCGGCTGCGGCAAGAGCGTGACGTCGCTGTCCATCATGCGGCTGTTGCGCGCGCCGGGCCGCATCGCCGGCGGCAGCATCGAGTTCGACGGCCGCGACCTGCTGGCGCTGTCCGAGAAGGCCATGCGCGCCATCCGCGGCAATCGGCTTTCCATGATCTTCCAGGAGCCCATGACCTCGCTGAACCCGGTGTTCACCATCGGGCGGCAGATCGGCGAGTCGCTGATGCTGCACCAGGGCATGTCGTGGCGCGAGGCCCTGAAGCAGGCCGAGGCGCTGCTGGAGCTGGTGCAGATCTCCGACCCCGGCCGGCGCGTGCGCGAGTACCCCTACCAGTTGTCGGGCGGCATGCGGCAGCGCGCGATGATCGCCATGGCGCTGGCCTGCGAGCCCAAGGTGCTGATCGCCGACGAGCCGACCACGGCGCTGGACGTCACCATCCAGGCGCAGATCCTGCACCTGCTGCGCGGCATCCAGGCCCGGCTGGGCACGGCCATCGTCCTCATCACCCATGACCTGGGCGTGGTGGCGCAGATGTGCCAGCGCGTCGTCGTCATGTATGCCGGCCGCAAGGTCGAAGAGGGCAGCGTGGACGACGTGCTGGACCGCCCGCAGCATCCCTACACCCAGGCCCTGATCCGTTCGCTGCCCGCATTCGTGGACGGGCAGGACCATACCGCCCGCCTGGCCGAGCTGCCGGGCATCGTGCCCGTCATCACGCCCGAGTCGCGGGGCTGCGCGTTTGCCGCCCGCTGTCCCCAGGCCATGGACCGTTGCGCGCGGCAAGCGCCGCCCGCCGTGGACGCGGGCGTACGGCATCGGAGCTGGTGCTGGGCGCGGGCGGCGCAAACCGCCGAGATTGCCTGAGAACCCTATGGACACTCCCATTCCGGACACCCCGAACGCGGCCTCGCCGCTTTTGCAGGTCATCGGCCTGAAGAAGCACTACGCGCTGGAAGACGGCAAGGTGCTGCGCGCCGTGGACGGCGTATCGTTGTCGGTGCCGCGCGGCCACACGCTGGGCCTGGTCGGCGAATCCGGCTGCGGCAAGTCCACGACCGGCAAGTGCCTGGTCCGCCTGACCGATCCCACCGAAGGCCGCATCCTGCTGGAAGGGCGCGACCTGGCCGAGATGGACCGCCGCGAGCTGCGCGCCATGCGGCGCCGCATGCAGTTCATTTTCCAGGATCCGTATGCGTCGCTGAATCCGCGCATGACCGCTGGCGAGATCGTGGGCGAGCCGCTGCGCAATTTCGGCGGCGGCGGGCGTCCTCGCCAGCAAGAGCTGGCCTGGCTGTTTTCCAAGGTGGGCCTGCGTCCGGAGGCCATGCGCAAGTATCCCCATGAATTCTCCGGCGGGCAGCGCCAGCGGCTCGGCATCGCCCGGGCGCTGGCGCTGCGCCCCAGACTCATCGTGTGCGACGAGCCGGTGTCGGCGCTGGACGTATCGGTGCAGGCGCAGGTCATCAACCTGCTGATGGACCTGCAGCAGGAAATGGGCATTGCCTACCTGTTCGTGGCGCATGATCTGGCGGTGGTGCGGCACATCAGCCACCGGGTGGCGGTGATGTACCTGGGCCGCATCGTGGAGTCCGGCAGCCGCGAAGCCATCTTCGGCCGGCCCGCCCACCCGTACACGCGCGCCCTCATGGCTTCGGCGCCCTCGGCGCGCGAGCGCCGGCCCGCGCAGGTGCTCCAGGGCGAAATTCCCAGCCCGCTCTCGCCGCCTTCGGGCTGCGCCTTCCGCACGCGTTGTCCGCGGGCCGAAGCGCGCTGCGCCCGGGAGACGCCGCTGCCCAGAACCATCGCGCCCGGGCAGCAGGTGGCCTGCCATTTCGCCTGAGTCCGACCCCTTTACACGGAGAACGCCATGCCCGATTCCCTGACCCTGGACTATGTGCTGGCCGGCGGCACCGTCATCGACGGCGGCAATACGCCGGGCCGCGTTGCCGACGTGGGCGTGCGCGGCGACCGCGTGGCCGCCGTGGGCGACCTGGCCGGCGTGCCCGCCGGCCAGCGCATCGACGTGACGGGCATGGTGGTGGCGCCGGGCTTCATCGACTCGCATACGCACGACGACAACTATCTGCTCAGGCGCCGCGACATGGCGCCCAAGATCTCGCAGGGCGTGACCACCGTCGTCACCGGCAACTGCGGCATCAGCCTGGCGCCGCTGGCGCACGCTTCGCCACCCGCGCCGCTGGACTTGCTGGACGAGGGCGGCTCGTACCGCTTTACGCGCTTTTCGGCGTATCTCGACGCGCTGCGCGCCGCGCCCGCGGCCGTCAACGCGGCCTGCATGGTGGGTCACTCCACCCTGCGGGCGGCGGTCATGCCGGAGCTGCAGCGCAGCGCCACGGCGGCCGAGATCGACGCCATGCGCGCCCTGGCCGGCGAGGCGCTGTCCAGCGGCGCCATCGGCATATCCACCGGCACTTTCTACCCGCCGGCCGCGCACGCCACCACCGAGGAGATCATCGAGGTCTGCCGGCCGCTGGCCGAGCATGGCGGCATCTATGCCACCCACATGCGCGACGAGAGCGAACACATCGTCGGCGCGCTGGAAGAGACGTTCCGCATCGGCCGCGAACTCGGCGTGCCCGTGGTGATTTCGCACCACAAGCTGGCGGGCCAGCCCAACTTCGGACGCTCGCGCGAGACGCTGGCGCTCATCGAGCGCGCCATGGCCGAGCAGCAGGTTTCGCTGGACGCCTACCCTTATGTGGCCGGATCCACCATGCTGAAGAAGGACAAGGTGCTGCTGGCCGGGCGCGTGCTCATCACCTGGTGCAAGCCCTTTCCCGGGCTGGCGGGCCGCGATCTGGACGAAGTGGCGACCGAGCGTGGCAAGTCCAAGTTCGACGTGATAGACGAGCTGCAGCCGGCCGGCGCGATCTATTTCATGATGGACGAGGGCGACGTGCAGCGCATCCTGGCCTTCGGGCCGACGATGATAGGTTCCGACGGCCTGCCGCACGACGAACGGCCGCATCCGCGCCTGTGGGGCACCTTCCCCCGGGTGCTGGGCCACTATTCGCGCGACCTGGGCCTGTTTCCGCTCGAAACCGCGGTATGGAAGATGACCGGGCTGACGGCGGCCAGGTTCGGGCTGGCCGGGCGCGGCCGGATCCTGCCGGAATGCTACGCGGACCTGGTGGTGTTCGACCCGGCGCGTATCGCGGATACCGCTACCTTCGAGCAGCCCACCGCCCGCGCGGCGGGCATCCACTCGGTATACGTCAACGGCGAGCCGGTCTGGCGCGAGCAGGCCCATACCGGCCGGCATCCGGGCCGCGTGCTCGGCCGGCATGCGCAATGAACGCCCGCCGGGCCCGACCCGTTCCGCAACGCTACAATCTGCCGACGGCGGGGCCCGGGCCCCGCCCAACCCGACCCACATCTTCTGACGACACCCCACATGGCCGCTGCCGCCAAATCCGTTCCTCCCGCGATCGTAGGCAAGGAAGAAATGGGCGCGCGCCTGCGCAGGGAGCGCAAGGCGCGGAAGATGACGTTGCAGGCCCTGTCGGCCGCCTCCGGTATCGCCGTCTCCACGCTGTCCAAGGCGGAGCTGGGGCAGATCGCCCTGAGCTACGAGAAGTTCGCGGCCCTGGCGCGGGCCCTGCGCATCGACATGACGCGCCTGTTCATGGCGGGTGAAGGCGACCCGGCGCAGGTGGCGCCGACCTTCGTGAAGAACAGCCTGGCCGACGCCCGCGACTACGTGACCGAGAACTACCACTACCGCCTGCTGATGGGCGAGTATCCGAGCAAGAAGATGATCCCCATGTGGGGCACTATCGACGCGCGCGATGTGGCCGAGTTCGAGGACTACATCCGCCACCCCGGCCATGAGTTCGTGGTGGTGCTGTCCGGCAAGGTGCGCATCCAGTTCGAGAACGGCGAGAGCGTGGTGCTCAACCGCCACGAGTCGGCGTATTTCGACAGCGGCATGGGCCACGTCTATCTTTCGCTGAGCAAGAAGCCCGCCGAAGTGCTTGCGGTGTGCAGCGACGCCGAGGCGCTGCCCATACCCAAGCCGCTCTAGGGAACCCGCCCCGGCGCGTTCAGCCTTGGGCTATCCGCCCAGCTCCTGAAAGGCGTGCCCGTTTTCCTGCAGTTCCTTCAGCAGCGCGGGCGCGAGTTCGCTTTGCCAGATGTGGCCCGAGAACCGCCATTCCCGGGGATGGGCCAGATCGGGCAGGCCGGCGCCCTTGGGGGTGTACAGGCCCAGCGTGGGCTTGGCGAGGTTGAGGTAGAGATCGAATTCCTGCTGCGCCGGCGGGGAGGCGGCGGAAGGGGACGAGGGTTGCGGCATGGCAGTCTCCCGGCGGTGTGGGGGAAATCCAGGATAAGCCGGCCTCGGCATCCGCGCGCGGCGCGATTTCGAAACAATGTTT
>NZ_LHSJ01000088.1:21549-36574 GCF_001270295.1 Achromobacter sp. DMS1
CTGCGGTCCAGGCTGTTGCCCGCGGCCCTGGCGGCCGGCTTGGGCCGCTCCATGCGCTTGAACGTGACGGCCCCGGCGGCGCTGTCGTAGCCCACCCGCACGCGGTCTCCGGATTTGACCTCGTCGCTCAGGATCTCCTTGGCCAGCCGCGTCTCCACTTCCTGCCGCACCTGCCGCCGCAGCTCGCGCGCGCCGAACTCGGGCTGGTAGCCCACCTCGGCCAGGTGCGCCACCAGGCTCTCGTCGACGTCCAGCTCGATGTCCTGCGCGGCGGCGGTGCGCTTCAGGCGTTCGATCTGGATCTCCACGATGGCGCGGATGTTCTCCTTGGACAGGGAATGGAAAACAATGATCTCGTCGATGCGGTTCAGGAACTCGGGCCGGAAATGGCCTTTCAGCACCTGCATCAGCTCGTCGCGGATCGCTTTTTCGTCCTTGCGCGAGGCTTCGGGCCTGCCGGCGTTGTCCATGATGATGGCGCTGCCCAGATTGCTGGTGGCGATCAGGATGGTGTTGCTGAAGTCCACCACGCGCCCCTTGCCGTCGGTAAGCCGGCCGTCGTCGAAGACCTGCAGCAGCACGTTGTACACGTCCGGATGCGCTTTCTCGATCTCGTCGAGCAGAATCACGCTGTAGGGACGGCGGCGCACGCGCTCGGTAAGCTGGCCGCCCTCTTCGTAGCCCACGTATCCCGGCGGCGCGCCGATGAGCCGCGCCACCGCGTGGCGCTCCATGTACTCCGACATGTCGATGCGGATGATGGCCTGCTCGTCGCCGAACACGCTCTCGGCCAGCGCCTTGGCGAGTTCCGTCTTGCCCACGCCCGTGGGCCCCAGGAACAGAAAGGTCGCGATCGGCCGGTGCGCCTGGCCCAGCCCGGCGCGCGACAGGCGCACGGCATCGCTCACCGCCGTCACGGCGTCTTCCTGGCCCACCACGCGCTCGCGCAGCTTCTCTTCCATCTTGAGCAGCTTCTGCCGTTCTTCCTGCGTCAGCTCGGACACCGGAATGCCGGTCAGGCGCGACACCACCTCGGCCACCGACGCCACGGTGACTTCCAGCGTTTCCGTGCCCGTCTTGCGCTTCCAGGCTTCGATCTGCTCGTCCAGGCGCTTCTGCTTCTCGGCGATGCGCTCCTCGAACTGCTTGGCCTCGTCGAAACGCTTGCGCGACGACGCGTAATCCTGCTCGCGCTTGAGCTGGGCCACTTCGGCCTCCAGCTCCTGGATCCCGGCGGGGCGGGACGTGGCGCCGATGCGCACGCGCGCCGCGGCCTGGTCGATGAGGTCGATGGCCTTGTCGGGCAGGAAGCGCGAGGTGATGAAACGGTCGGCCAGTTCGGCTGCCGCCACGAACGCGTCGTCGGAGAACGTGACCTGGTGGTGCGCCTCCAGGCTGTCGCGCAGCCCGCGCAGGATCACGATGGTCTGCTCCACCGTGGGCTCGGCCACCAGCACCGGCTGGAAGCGCCGCTCCAGCGCCGCATCCTTCTCGATGTACTTCTGGTACTCGTTGAGCGTGGTCGCGCCGATCAGGCTCAGCTCGCCGCGCGCCAGCGCCGGCTTGAGCACGTTGGCGATGTCCAGGCCGCCCTCGCCTCCGCCCTGGCCCGCGCCCACGATGGTGTGCAGCTCGTCGATGAAGAGAATCAGCTCGTCGTGCTTGGCCGTCACCTCGTCGATCATCTGCTTGGCGCGTTCCTCGAACTCGCCGCGGTACTTGGCCCCCGCCACCATGGAATTGATATTCACCTCCACCAGCCGCTTGCCGCGCAGCACCTCGGGCACATCGCCGTTCACGATGCGCTGCGCCAGGCCCTCGACGATGGCGGTCTTGCCCACGCCCGGCTCGCCGATGAGCACGGGGTTGTTCTTCTTGCGCCGCGCCAGCACCTCGATGGTGTTCTCGATTTCCTGCGCGCGGCCCAGCACCGGGTCCAGCTTGCCCTGGCGCGCCAGCGCGGTCAGGTCGCGGCCGAACTTGTCCAGGTTGGGCGTGCCCGTCGGCGTATCCACCCGGCCGTCCTCCGCCCCCTTGCCCACGATCTTCACCACTTTCTGCCGCAGGGCCTCCGGCGTGATGCCGTACTTCTTGAGCAGCGTGCCCGCCAGGCTGTCGGGCACCGCGGCCAGGCCGATCAGCAGATGCTCCGGCCCCACGTAGGAATGGCCCAGGTCGCGCGAGGCCTGGAAGGCGAACTGGAAGGCTTTCTTCAGGCGCGGCGACACCGTCATCTTCGCCGTGTCTTCGTCCTGCGCATCGCCCTCTTTGGCATGCGCATCGATGTAGCCCTTGATGTCCTGCGGCGAGATGTTCAGGTCTTTGAACAGGGCGGCGCACACGTCGGCATCGGCGAGCACGTAGAGCACGTGCTCGGTGTCCAGTTCGCGGCGGTGCAGTTCGTGCGCCTTCTCCGCGGCGCGCTGCAGCAGCTCCAGCGTCTGCTCGCTGAACGCATCGGTGGCGTCGACCGATTCGCGCGGCACCGCCGCCGACAGCGCCGGCTCTTCGCCGTCCTCCGCCCCCATCTGGCCGAAGAACCGCGACAGCCCGCCCGCGCCCAGCAGCGAATCGAAGGGGTTGAGCGCGCTCTGGTGCCGCATCAGCTGGCGGTAGTGGAAATCGCAGATGGACAGGGTCTTGGGGTGGCCGTTCTCGACCACGGTCACACGGGCCATGGCGGGCCGGGCGTGGCATATATCGCATAGCGTAGGCATTTCGATTGCCTCCTTCTGCTGGCGGTTGATATCCGCAGATCCCGGAAAGCCTGGCGCCGCCCTGCCCCGGGGCTCATGTCCTGGTCTTCATGCTCGCTGCTTTGTCGTGCCTGTGTCGTGCCTGTGTCTCGACCGGGGTGTTGCCTGCTGCCCGGCTGCGCCGCGGCGCAAGCAGTCATTCTAGGGAGTAACGCAAAGGAAGGGAACGCGAAAACCGCCGATGGGGCTCATCGGAAAGCGCCTCCGGCCGCCGTTCCCGGAGGCCCGCAAAACATTGTTTCGAAATCGCGCCGCGCGCGGATGCCGAGGCCGGCTTATCCTGGATTTCCCCCACACCGCCGGGAGACTGCCATGCCGCAACCCTCGTCCCCTTCCGCCGCCTCCCCGCCGGCGCAGCAGGAATTCGATCTCTACCTCAACCTCGCCAAGCCCACGCTGGGCCTGTACACCCCCAAGGGCGCCGGCCTGCCCGATCTGGCCCATCCCCGGGAATGGCGGTTCTCGGGCCACATCTGGCAAAGCGAACTCGCGCCCGCGCTGCTGAAGGAACTGCAGGAAAACGGGCACGCCTTTCAGGAGCTGGGCGGATAGCCCAAGGCTGAACGCGCCGGGGCGGGTTCCCTAGAGCGGCTTGGGTATGGGCAGCGCCTCGGCGTCGCTGCACACCGCAAGCACTTCGGCGGGCTTCTTGCTCAGCGAAAGATAGACGTGGCCCATGCCGCTGTCGAAATACGCCGACTCGTGGCGGTTGAGCACCACGCTCTCGCCGTTCTCGAACTGGATGCGCACCTTGCCGGACAGCACCACCACGAACTCATGGCCGGGGTGGCGGATGTAGTCCTCGAACTCGGCCACATCGCGCGCGTCGATAGTGCCCCACATGGGGATCATCTTCTTGCTCGGATACTCGCCCATCAGCAGGCGGTAGTGGTAGTTCTCGGTCACGTAGTCGCGGGCGTCGGCCAGGCTGTTCTTCACGAAGGTCGGCGCCACCTGCGCCGGGTCGCCTTCACCCGCCATGAACAGGCGCGTCATGTCGATGCGCAGGGCCCGCGCCAGGGCCGCGAACTTCTCGTAGCTCAGGGCGATCTGCCCCAGCTCCGCCTTGGACAGCGTGGAGACGGCGATACCGGAGGCGGCCGACAGGGCCTGCAACGTCATCTTCCGCGCCTTGCGCTCCCTGCGCAGGCGCGCGCCCATTTCTTCCTTGCCTACGATCGCGGGAGGAACGGATTTGGCGGCAGCGGCCATGTGGGGTGTCGTCAGAAGATGTGGGTCGGGTTGGGCGGGCCGGGCCCCGCCGTCGGCAGATTGTAGCGTTGCGGAACGGGTCGGGCCCGGCGGGCGTTCATTGCGCATGCCGGCCGAGCACGCGGCCCGGATGCCGGCCGGTATGGGCCTGCTCGCGCCAGACCGGCTCGCCGTTGACGTATACCGAGTGGATGCCCGCCGCGCGGGCGGTGGGCTGCTCGAAGGTAGCGGTATCCGCGATACGCGCCGGGTCGAACACCACCAGGTCCGCGTAGCATTCCGGCAGGATCCGGCCGCGCCCGGCCAGCCCGAACCTGGCCGCCGTCAGCCCGGTCATCTTCCATACCGCGGTTTCGAGCGGAAACAGGCCCAGGTCGCGCGAATAGTGGCCCAGCACCCGGGGGAAGGTGCCCCACAGGCGCGGATGCGGCCGTTCGTCGTGCGGCAGGCCGTCGGAACCTATCATCGTCGGCCCGAAGGCCAGGATGCGCTGCACGTCGCCCTCGTCCATCATGAAATAGATCGCGCCGGCCGGCTGCAGCTCGTCTATCACGTCGAACTTGGACTTGCCACGCTCGGTCGCCACTTCGTCCAGATCGCGGCCCGCCAGCCCGGGAAAGGGCTTGCACCAGGTGATGAGCACGCGCCCGGCCAGCAGCACCTTGTCCTTCTTCAGCATGGTGGATCCGGCCACATAAGGGTAGGCGTCCAGCGAAACCTGCTGCTCGGCCATGGCGCGCTCGATGAGCGCCAGCGTCTCGCGCGAGCGTCCGAAGTTGGGCTGGCCCGCCAGCTTGTGGTGCGAAATCACCACGGGCACGCCGAGTTCGCGGCCGATGCGGAACGTCTCTTCCAGCGCGCCGACGATGTGTTCGCTCTCGTCGCGCATGTGGGTGGCATAGATGCCGCCATGCTCGGCCAGCGGCCGGCAGACCTCGATGATCTCCTCGGTGGTGGCGTGCGCGGCCGGCGGGTAGAAAGTGCCGGTGGATATGCCGATGGCGCCGCTGGACAGCGCCTCGCCGGCCAGGGCGCGCATGGCGTCGATCTCGGCCGCCGTGGCGCTGCGCTGCAGCTCCGGCATGACCGCCGCCCGCAGGGTGGAGTGACCCACCATGCAGGCCGCGTTGACGGCCGCGGGCGCGGCGCGCAGCGCGTCGAGATACGCCGAAAAGCGCGTAAAGCGGTACGAGCCGCCCTCGTCCAGCAAGTCCAGCGGCGCGGGTGGCGAAGCGTGCGCCAGCGGCGCCAGGCTGATGCCGCAGTTGCCGGTGACGACGGTGGTCACGCCCTGCGAGATCTTGGGCGCCATGTCGCGGCGCCTGAGCAGATAGTTGTCGTCGTGCGTATGCGAGTCGATGAAGCCCGGCGCCACCACCATGCCCGTCACGTCGATGCGCTGGCCGGCGGGCACGCCGGCCAGGTCGCCCACGGCGGCCACGCGGTCGCCGCGCACGCCCACGTCGGCAACGCGGCCCGGCGTATTGCCGCCGTCGATGACGGTGCCGCCGGCCAGCACATAGTCCAGGGTCAGGGAATCGGGCATGGCGTTCTCCGTGTAAAGGGGTCGGACTCAGGCGAAATGGCAGGCCACCTGCTGCCCGGGCGCGATGGTTCTGGGCAGCGGCGTCTCCCGGGCGCAGCGCGCTTCGGCCCGCGGACAACGCGTGCGGAAGGCGCAGCCCGAAGGCGGCGAGAGCGGGCTGGGAATTTCGCCCTGGAGCACCTGCGCGGGCCGGCGCTCGCGCGCCGAGGGCGCCGAAGCCATGAGGGCGCGCGTGTACGGGTGGGCGGGCCGGCCGAAGATGGCTTCGCGGCTGCCGGACTCGACGATACGGCCCAGGTACATGACCGCGACATGGTGGCTGATGTGCCTGACCACGCTCAGGTCGTGCGAGATGAAGACATAGGTCAGCCCCAGGTCGCGCTGCAGGTCCATCAGCAGATTGATGACCTGGGCCTGCACCGAGACGTCCAGCGCCGACACGGGCTCGTCGCACACGATGAGCCCGGGATCCAGCGCCAGGGCGCGCGCGATCACGATGCGCTGGCGCTGCCCGCCCGAGAATTCGTGCGGATAGCGGTCGGCGGCGTCGGGCCGCAGGCTGACGCGGGCCAGCAGCCCGGCCACCCGCTCGCGTATGGCCGTCTTGCCATGGCCGAAATTGCGCAGCGGCTCGCCCACGATGTCGCGCACGCGCATGCGCGGATTCATGGACGAAAAGGGATCCTGGAAAATGAACTGCATGCGGCGCCGCATGGCGCGCAGCTCGCGGCGGTCCATCTCGGCCAGGTCGCGCCCTTCCAGCAGGATGCGGCCTTCGGTGGGATCGGTCAGGCGGACCAGGCACTTGCCGGTCGTGGACTTGCCGCAGCCGGATTCGCCGACCAGGCCCAGCGTGTGGCCGCGCGGCACCGACAACGATACGCCGTCCACGGCGCGCAGCACCTTGCCGTCTTCCAGCGCGTAGTGCTTCTTCAGGCCGATGACCTGCAAAAGCGGCGAGGCCGCGTTCGGGGTGTCCGGAATGGGAGTGTCCATAGGGTTCTCAGGCAATCTCGGCGGTTTGCGCCGCCCGCGCCCAGCACCAGCTCCGATGCCGTACGCCCGCGTCCACGGCGGGCGGCGCTTGCCGCGCGCAACGGTCCATGGCCTGGGGACAGCGGGCGGCAAACGCGCAGCCCCGCGACTCGGGCGTGATGACGGGCACGATGCCCGGCAGCTCGGCCAGGCGGGCGGTATGGTCCTGCCCGTCCACGAATGCGGGCAGCGAACGGATCAGGGCCTGGGTGTAGGGATGCTGCGGGCGGTCCAGCACGTCGTCCACGCTGCCCTCTTCGACCTTGCGGCCGGCATACATGACGACGACGCGCTGGCACATCTGCGCCACCACGCCCAGGTCATGGGTGATGAGGACGATGGCCGTGCCCAGCCGGGCCTGGATGCCGCGCAGCAGGTGCAGGATCTGCGCCTGGATGGTGACGTCCAGCGCCGTGGTCGGCTCGTCGGCGATCAGCACCTTGGGCTCGCAGGCCAGCGCCATGGCGATCATCGCGCGCTGCCGCATGCCGCCCGACAACTGGTAGGGGTACTCGCGCACGCGCCGGCCGGGGTCGGAGATCTGCACCAGCTCCAGCAGCGCCTCGGCCTGCTTCAGGGCCTCGCGCCACGACATGCCCTGGTGCAGCATCAGCGACTCGCCGATCTGCCGCCCGATGGTGAACACCGGGTTCAGCGAGGTCATGGGCTCCTGGAAGATCATGGAAAGCCGATTGCCGCGGATGGCGCGCATGGCCTTCTCGGACAGCGCCAGCAGGTCGCGGCCGTCGAACTCGATGCTGCCGCCGGCGATGCGGCCCGGCGCGCGCAACAGCCGCATGATGGACAGCGACGTCACGCTCTTGCCGCAGCCGGACTCGCCCACCAGGCCCAGGGTCTCGCCCGGCATGAGGTCGAAGGACAGGCCGTCGACGGCCACCACCGTGGTTTCTTCGCCCTCGAAACAGGTGCGCAGGTCGCGCACGCGCAGGACGGGTTGGGTCTGCATGGCTTTCCCTAGAGTTTGCGAGCCAGGCGCGGGTCGAGCATATCGCGCAGGCCGTCGCCCACGAGATTGACGGCCAGCACGGCCGCGCCCAGGAACAGGCCCGGATACAGAATGATGTGAAAAGCCACCGCCACGAAATTGCGGCCCTCGGCCATGATGTTGCCCCAGCTCGGCGTCTGCGGCGGAATGCCGACGCCCAGGAAACTGAGCACCGCTTCGGTCAGGATGGCCGAGGCCGCAATGAAGGTAGCCTGCACCATGAGCGGCGCGAACAGGTTGGGCAGGATGTGCCGCCACAGAATGACGGGCACGGGCGTGCCGCAGGTCACCGCCGCCTCGATATAGGGCTGCTCGCGCAGCGCGAGCACCAGCGCGCGGACCAGCCGCACCACGCGTGGGATTTCGGGAATGACGATGGCCACGATGACGGTGCCGAGCCCGCCTTTCAGGGTGGCCATGAGGGCGATGGCCAGCAACACGCCCGGAATCGCCATCAGGCCGTCCATGATGCGCATGATGAACGCATCGACGCGGCGGAAGTAGCCCGCCAGCATGCCCAGCGCCACGCCGGCGGCAGTGGCCGCCAGCGCGACCACGGCGCCCACGACGAGCGAGACGCGAGCGCCCCAGACGGTGCGCGAATACACGTCGCGCCCCAGCGCGTCGGTGCCGAAGAAATGCGCGGCCGACGGCGGCTTCATGCGGGTCAGCGGATCGATGTCCTGGGGATCCATGGCCGCCAGCCACGGCGCGGCCAGGGCGGCCAGCGTCAGCAGCGCCAGGATGGCCGTACCCACGCAGAGCGTGGGATGGCGCTTGAGGGCCCGCAGCGCGCGCCGGCCGGCAGGCCGCTTCACGGGCAGGAACAGGGAGGATGCGGTCACGGCGGTTCTCTCAATAGCGGATGCGAGGGTCGAAGAGCCGGTAGCTCAGGTCGACCAGCAGGTTGATCAGGACATAGATGCCGGAAGCCACCAGCAGCACGCCCTGGATCACGGGATAGTCGTGGCGCAGCACCGCGTCCACGGTCAGCCGGCCCAGGCCGGGAATGGCGAATACCGTCTCGGTGACCACCACGCCGCCGATCAGCAGCGCCACGCCCACGCCGATGGTGGTGACAATGGGATTGGCCGCGTTCTTCAGCGCGTGCCAGACCACCGGGCCGGGCGCCAGGCCCTTGGCGCGCGCCGTGCGGATATAGTCCTCCGACAAGGCTTCCAGCATGGTGGTGCGCGTCATGCGCGTGAGCAGGGCCATGTAGACCAGGCCCAGCGACAGGCAGGGCAGAACCAGGTGACGCAGATACGGGACGGCGCCCTCGGAAAGCGGGCGGTAGCCCTGCACCGGCAGCCAGCCCAGCTTGATCGAAAAGCCGTACACCAGGCTGTAGCCGATGAGGAAGACCGGCACCGAGAACGCGCAGACCGAAACCAGCATGACCAGCCGGTCGAGCCAGCGTCCGGCATGCCAGGCCGCCAGCACGCCCAGGGGGATGGCGGCCAGCACCGCGAACAGCATGGTGAAGGCCGCGATCGAAAAGGTGGGGCCCAGCCGCTGGCCGATGAGCCGGGACACCGGCATCTGGGTGGCGATGGAGGTGCCCAGGTCCCCCTGGGCGATATTGGCGACCCAGATGCCGAACTGCCGCGGCAGGGGCTGGTCCAGCCCCAGGTTGCGGCGGATCTTCTCGACGTCTTCCGCGGTGGCGTTGTCGCCCGCGATCACCGCCGCCGGATCGCCCGGCGACAGGTGGATCAGCAGGAACACGACCACCGCCACCACGGCCATAACCGGCACGACCGCCGCAATGCGGCGCAATAGGGTTTTCACGCTCGTTTCCCCCCGGCGCGGCCGCCTTACGGCTTCTCGATGTTCCACATGACCGGAATGCCGGTCTTGAGCAGCTCGGTGTGCGACAGCCCGCGCGTGGCCGATACCGGCTTGAACTCGCCCCACATCGCATAGGGCACGGTCTGGTAGGCGCGCTCCTGCAGCCGGGTGGCGAGCTCCTTGCGCCTGGCGGCGTCGGTTTCGCGTATCCAGGCGGTGCGCAGCTCGTCCATTTCCTTGTCGCAGGGCCAGCCCGGCAGGCTGTTGCCGCAGGCGGCCGACAGCCAGGGGTTGGTCACCGGCGTGCTGGCGTCGTAATAGCCGCCCCAGGTCAGGAAGAGGTTCCAGCCGCCTTGCGCGGGCGGATCTTTTTTCAGGCGGCGCGCGGCGAGCGAAGCCCAGTCCATGGATTGCAGGTCCACGTTCACGCCGGCCTTCTTCAGGTTCTGCGACAGCACCATGACGGCCGGCGCGCTCAGGTGGTCGGAGGGGTAGAGCAGCACCACCTTCTCGCCCTTGTAGCCGGCTTCCTGCAGCAACTGTCTGGCGCGCGCGAAGTCCTGCCTGGCGTAGGGCGCCGCTCCCGCGTCGGTCGCCAGGGGCGATCCGCAGATGTAGAGCGTGGGGCAGTAGTCTTCGCGGTACTTCTCGGAATAGCCCATGGCGGCGATCATCTGCTTCTGCGAGATCACGTAGTAGATCGCCTGGCGCGCCCGCGCGTCGTTGAAGGGCGGATACAGCGCGTTGATGACCACCATGCCTTGCGAGGCCACCGAGGTTCCCAGCTTGATGTCGCTGTTGGACTCCAGCACCGGCAGGAAGTCCGGCGCCACCTGCTCGAGCATGTCCACCTCGCCGTTCATGAGCGCGGCGGTCGCGGTGTTGCCGTCGGGAATGTAGACCCACTCCACGCGGTCGACCTTCACGTTCTTGCCGCCGGCCAGCCCGTCGGCCGGCTCCTTGCGCGGCGCGTAGGCGGGATTCTTCACATAGACCACCTTGTTGCCCGGCACCCATTCGTCGCGCTTGAAGAGAAAGGGCCCCGAGCCCACCATCTCGGTCACGGGGGTATTCGGGTCGGTGGCGGCCAGCCGCTTGGGCATGATGAAGGGCGGCAGGCCCGAAGGCTTGGACAGGGCCTCCAGCACCAGGCCGAAGGGCTCCTTCAGTGTCAGCGTGAAACTGTCGGCGCCCGTGGCGGCCAGTTGCGCGCCCGCCGCCATCATCGCCTGGCCCAGGGTGTCCTTCTTGGCCCAGCGCTGGAGGGAGGCGACGCAATCCTCGGCGGTCACCGGCGCGCCGTCGCTGAACTTCAGGCCCGGGCGCAGCGTGAAGCGCCACTGCCTGCCGTCTTCCGACACTTTCCAGGTATCGACCATCTGCGGCCGGGGCTGTCCCTTGCTGTCCTGGGCGAACAGCATGTCGAACACCATATAGCCGTGGTTGCGCGTGATATAGGCGGTATTGAAAAGCGGGTCCAGCGTCTTCAGGTCGGCGTGCGGCACCAGCCGCAAGGTCTTGCCCTGCGCCATGGCCCCCGAACTCGCCGCCAGGAGCGCCGCCGCCGCGAGCAGGCTGAAACGTCGAATCATGGTCATCCCCTTGTGAAAAGCGTGTTGTGCGCGCCCTGTGTCGAGCCCGTTCGCGTCAGGCCGCGGCGGAGCCGGCCGCGAGCGGCCACTTCGGCAACCGGACCTTGCGATAGGGCAAGGCGTTGTAGTCCTGCGTGATGGCCCCTGGCGTCTCCACGTAGATCACGTGCTTGCCGACCTTGGAATAAGCGGCATAGAAATGCTGCGAGGACTTCACGACGATGAGGCGCATGGCCCCCAGGTCCACGCCGAACTGCGTGAAGAGATCGGTGCCCATGGCCTGGACCCGATAGCTGGTGAGCACCAGGGTCACGCCCCGCGTGCGCAGCAGCGCCGTATCTCCCAGCGCCGCCGGCGTGCCGGCCAGGCCCGTCATCTCGGCGTCGCGCTTGAGCGCGAGCACCTCGACATCCAGGTCCAGCGGCAGGCCCGACACCGGCGCGACCTTGCCGCCGACGCGCAACTGCACCCGCGCGCCCTCGCCGGCCTCGAAGCACAATTGCACGGCCACCGGGTCCCAGAACGGCCCGATGGCCACGTCCTCGATGCCGCGCGCCAGCACGCGCTCCAAGATGAAGGTCGAATCGCTGGGCGCGCCGCCGCCGGCGTTGTCCGCCGAATCGGCCAGCACCACCGGAAATCCGCCATGGGCCAGCGCCTGGTCCAGCGCGGCGTCGACGGCGGGGTACGGCGGCGCGAGCCGGTCGCGGAAACCGATGATCTCCTCGCCCAGTGAGCGCGCCAGGCTTGCGGCCCGGGCGGCGTCGCCGTCGGTGTACACGAGCACCTTGGCGCCCATGTCGGGCGTGTCTCCCCAGGGAAAGCCGTGGGCGATCGACACCGACAGCACGCCGTCCCTGCCCTCCATGGCCAGCAGGCGGTCGACAAAGCCGCGCATGGGCTCGCGGCTGGTGTGCATGATGGAAATCATCTGGCAATCGAACACGGCGTGCGCGGGCCGGATGCGGCCTTCCGCCTTGGCCACGCACAGGTCCACCAGGTCGTAGGCCCGGTCCAGGATGTCGGTGTGCGGGTATTCCTTGAAACAGACCAGGAAATCGGCCGCCTCGACCATGGCGTCGGTCAGGTGGCAATGCGGATCCAGCTCGGCGCCGATGACGGTGTCCGGACCGACGATCTCGCGCGCGCGGCGCAGCAGGTCGCCCTCGCAATCGTCATAGCCGTCGGCCACCATGGCGCCATGCAGCCCGAACAGCGCGATATCCACGGGGCCGGCGCGGCGCAAGTCGTTCAGCAGCTCTTCGCGCAGCGTCTCGTAGGCATGGCGCGTGGTCGGGCCCGCCGGCATCGCGCCGGCCACCATGCCCTCGATCAGTTGCCAGTCCTTGCCCTGGGCGCGCTGGCGCGCCGCCCACAGCGGGCCGGAAAACATCTGCATCCGGTCGGGATGCTGCCCGGCCGGAAAATAGCCGCGCGCCTTGTAGGCCGCCAGCCCGGTCGGGATGGGAGAAAACGTATTGGTTTCGGTCGCCAGCGACCCGGAGAAAATTTTCATGCCGCCCCTCCAATGGAATGCTGCACAAGCGCGCGCCGCGCGCAGGATCTAGGCTTGGCCGCCCACCCAGGCCTGGACTTCGATTTCCACGTCCACGTCCATGGCCAGCCGGGCCTGCACGGTGGAGCGCGACGGAAAATCCTGCGTGAAATGGCTGCGATACGCCTCGTTGAAATCGGCGAACAGCGCCAGGTCCGACAGCCAGACCGTCACGCGCACCACATCGTCCAGGCCGGCTCCGGCCAGGGCCAGGGTTTCCTTGATGCGCGCGATGGCCGCGTGGGTCTGCTCGCCGATGGCGCCGCGCACCACCTGGCCGTCGGCATCCATCGGAATCTGGCCCGACAGGAACAGAAATCCGCCGGCGCGCGTGGCGCGCGAGAACGGCAGCGGCAGGGAACCGGGATAACGGGTAATGGCGCTCATGGCTCTCTCGCGATATCTGTCGATAAAGAAAATCTCAGCGCAGCCGGCCCGGCCGCAGGGCGTCGGCATCCACGCCATGCTCCCGCATCCAGGCCGGCAAGGGCCGGCCCGCGGCCAGCGCGGCGGCNCGGTAGCCTTGCGTGGAGTAGCGGTAGGCCGCCAGGGTGAAGTTGGTGGCCGTCTCGGTGAAGGTCTTGGTGTACAGCGCCCGCACGCTTTGGCCCTGCCGCGTCTCGCCCAGCATGCGGGCTGCGGGAATGCGTGGCGTCGAGCGACATCGCGCCGATCGGCGTGTTGGCGCCCACGCCCAGGTTGAGCGCATAGTACGAATCCGACGCTCGGCGATGTCGCGTGCCGTATCGCCCGAGGCCAGCGTCCACGCGACGGGCAGCCGGTCGCGGCGCCGGCCGCCCAGCAGTTCGCTGACGGGCACGCCCAGGCGCTTGCCGTGCGCATCCAGCAGGGCCGTCTCCAGCGCGCTCTTGGCGAAATGATTGACCTTGACCAGCTTGCCCAGGTAATCCATCAGCGCCTGGATGCGGCAGGCATCCCGGCCGATCATGGCGGGCGCGAAGTAGGCGTCGATCGCCAGCTTCATGGCTTCAGGGCTTTCCGGGCCGTAGGCCATACCGGCAATCGTGGTGCCCTCGCCGACGCCGACCACGCCGTCGCTGCAGAACACTTTCACCAGCATCAGCGTCTGGCCGTGCATCGTCGCGACGGACAATTTGTGCGGCCTGATCGTCGGAAGATCGATCAGGGAGGTTTCGATGCGTTCGATGGTTGCTGCGGACATGTCTCAAGCGGCGAAGTGGAAGGTTGCTGCCTGCATTTATAGGGTTGCCGCGATTCCAGCGTCCAATACTTTATGGGTTGCATTCATACCTGAAAGGTATGAGTTGGAAAGAGAGCCGCATTGGGAAGAGGTGAAAAAATCCATACTTTTCATGCATTTTCGGCCGTGGAGCCGAAGCCGGACGCCACGCCGCCGGGCCCGCGCGGCGCAGTGCGGTCAGTAGAACTCCCTATTACCCGGGTTGGCGCGATTGTTTATCGTATTCGAGAATTATCAAATAATAGAATTCTCGCATCGGATAAAAATGAGCAGCGACCCGCTATTCGACTACGCGGTGATCGGCGCCGGCATCGCCGGCGCCTCGGCGGCCTACCGCCTGAGCGAACACGCCGCCGTGGCGGTGCTGGAGCGCGAGGCGCAGCCCGGCTACCACGCCACCGGCCGGTCGGCCGCGATGTTCATGGAAACCTATGGCACACCGCAGATCCGCGCGCTGACGCGGGCCAGCCGGCGTTTCTACGAGCACCCGCCCCACGGTTTCACGGAGCATCCGCTGCTGTATCCGCGCGGCGTGCTCTATGTGGCCACGACCGAGCAGCGCGGCCTGCTGGACGAGACGTATGAAGAATTCTCCCGGCAGTCGGCCAATGTGCGCCTGGTCGAGCCGCGGGAGGCGGCCCGGCGCGTGCCCTGCCTGCGGGCCGGCCGCCTGTGCGGCGCGCTGGAAGAGCCCGATGCCCGGGATATCGACGTGCATGCCCTGCATCAGGGCTTTCTGCGCGGCATGCGGGAGCGGGGCGCCGTGTTGCGCAATGGCGCGGGGCTGACCGCGGCCCGGCGCGACGGCGGCGTCTGGACGCTTGCGCTTTCCGACGGCGCCGTGGTGCGGGCCCGCGCCGTGGTCAATGCCGCCGGCGCCTGGGCCGACCACGTGGCCTCGGTGTGCGGCGCGGCGCCCGTGGGCCTGCAGCCGCGCCGCCGCACCGCCTTTACCTTCAGCGGTCCGGCCGATGTGGATTTTTCGGATTGGCCCGCCGTGGTGGGGGTGGACGAGAGTTTCTATTTCAAGCCCGATGCGGGGCAGCTGCTGGGTTCCCCGGCCAACGCCGATCCGGTGGAGCCGCACGACGTCGTGCCCGAGGAGCTGGACGTCGCAACCGGCATTTATCGCATCGAGGAAGCGACCTCGCTGAGCATACGCCGTCCCCGGCATGCCTGGGCGGGCCTGCGCTCGTTCGTGCGCGACGGCGATTTCGTGGTGGGGTGGGACGAGCGGGCCGACGGCTTCTTCTGGCTGGCCGCGCAAGGCGGCTACGGTATCCAGACCGCCGCGGCCACGTCCGAGCTGG
>NZ_LHSJ01000089.1:0-14373 GCF_001270295.1 Achromobacter sp. DMS1
GGCGCGCAGCTCGTCGTGGTTCTCGATGATGCCGTTGTGCACCAGCGCGATGCGCGGCTCGTCATTGCCCAGGTGCGAGAAATGCGGGTGGGCGTTGTGGGTGGCGGGCACGCCGTGCGTGGCCCAGCGGGTGTGGGCGATGCCGGTAAAGCCGGACAGGTGATCCTGGGCGACCTGCTCGGCCAGCTCGGCCACGCGCTGGGTGCTGCGGGTGCGGCGCAGGTGTCCGTCGAGGTAGACGGCCACGCCGCAGGAATCGTAGCCGCGGTATTCCAGACGCTTGAGGCCTTCGATGAGAATAGGGGTGATGTCGCGCTGGGCGACGGCGCCAACAATGCCGCACATGGGAAACGACTCCGGAAAGTTCAATATGGACCGCATTGTGCGCGTGAAGACAAGAAATTTGATTTCTTTATCTACTATGCAATGACAGATTATTCCCTTACATATTTGTGATTAAATTATATTTCATTTAATTAATATTATTGAACGAATCATGCAAAATCACGAGCCCGCGCTCCCCGATCTGGACGATCTGGACCTGCGCATCCTGGATCAACTGCAGGAAAACTGCGCGCTGACCAACCAGGATCTGGCCCAGCGCGTGCATGCCTCGCCGCCCACCTGCCTGCGCCGGGTGCGCCGGCTGGTGGAGGAAGGCGTGATTTCGCGGCAGGTGGCGATCCTGGCGCCGGAGAAGCTGGGCAGCACGCTGACGGCCATCGTGGAGGTAACGCTGGACGTACAGGCGGCGGAACGGCTGGCGGAGTTCGAGGCCGCGATGCAAGCCGAGCCGGCGGTGCTGCAGTGCTACCGCGTGTCGACAGGGCCGGATTTCGTGGTGATTGCGCAGGTGCGCGACATGCCGGCGTATCACGCGCTGGTGCACCGGGCCTTTACGGCGGCGGCCAATGTGCGCAACGTGCGCACGTTTTTCTCGGTGCACCGCGCCAAATTCGAAACACGCATCAATGTGCGCGGCTGAGGCGCGCGGCCTTCAGCGGCGCGCGAGCAGGGCCTGGAAACGCGCGAGGTAGCGCTCGCCCATTTTCTGCACGTCGTGCTCGTCGCGCACGTAGGCGTAGGCGCGTTCGGTGACTTCCCGGCGGAATGCGGCATCGTCCAGGCAGCGCGCCATACCGGCGGCCAGCGCCTGGAAGTCTCCCACCCTGCACAGCACGCCGCGCCCGTCAGCCAGGCTTTCCTTGAGGCCGCCGGCGTCGGTGGACACCACGGGCACGCGCTGCAGGAAGGCGTCGAGCACGCTGCTGCCCAGGGCCTCCTCCTCGGAGCTCATGACGAACACGTCGAGGATGCTGTAGAAGTCTTCCACGCCCTTGCGAAAGCCGGCGAAGCGGTAGATGTCTTCGATGCCCAGCAGGCGGGCTTCGTCGCGGGCCTGCCGCTCGCGGTCGCCGCCGGCGCCGAAGTGCAGGAAGACGAAATCGCGCCGGGTCTTGGCCAGCTCGCCCACGGCCCGCACCAGCGTGACGGGATCCTTGTCGCGGATGAGAGCCGCCGAGGTGGCCAGCACTTTCTTGCCCTCGAGGCCGAATTCGCGCACCAGGGCCTGCACGTTGGCGGCGTCGATCTGGTGCGGCTCCACGGCGCTGCGGATGATGACGGGCTCGATGCCCAGCCGCCGCGGTTCGCTGGCCGCCATTTCGCTGATGGCGACGAAGAGGTCGGCGTGGCGCCATTTGAAGCCGGTTTTCCACTCCTCGTTCGGCTTGACCACGAAGGAGGTGCGCCGCGAGAACGCCACGGGCCGGCGGTGCAGCCACTTGGTGAGCACGGCCCAGGTGATGGTGTTGGCCGTCTGGGCGTGGAGGATGTCGTAGCGGCCGGCGCCGGCCAGGAAGCGCAACTGCGCGGGCACGTTGCGCAGCGCATGGACGGTGTAGCCGTCGGGCGCGCGCTCGGCCAGCGGGCCGCCGGCGCGGCACATCAGCTCGACCTCGTGGCCCGCCTTGCGGAAGGCGCGCATGCAATAGAGCGTCTGGCGCTCGCCGCCGCGCCAGCCTTTTTCGAAGTTGAGCTGCAGGATCTTCATGCGCGGCCGATGCCCGAGTAGTCGAAACCCAGGGCGCGCACGTCGGCCGGGTTGTAGAGATTGCGGCCGTCGAGAATGAGCGGCGTCTTGAGCAGCGCCTTCACGCGGTCGAAGTTGGGCGCGCGGAACACCTTCCATTCGGTGACGATCAGGAGCGCGTCGGCGCCGTCCAGTGCGTCGTACATGTCGCGCGCGAAGCTCACGCCGGGCTGTCCCACCAGGACGCGGGCCGCTTCATGCATGGCCACGGGGTCGTAGGCGCGCACTTCGGCGCCGCGCCGCGTGAGCTCGGCGATGACGGTCAGGCTGGGCGCTTCGCGCATGTCGTCGGTGTTGGGCTTGAAGGCCAGGCCCCAGAGCGCGATCTTGCGGCCGCGCAGGTCTTCGCCACAGCGGTCGACGAGCTTTTGCGCCAAGCGGAACTTCTGCGCACGATTGGCGGCCTCGGCGGCCTGGATCACGCGCATGGGCAGCGCATGTTCGGAAGCGGTGTTGACCAGGGCCTGCACGTCCTTGGGGAAGCGCAGCCGCCCGCCACGCCCGAGCTGCGCTGCGCGCCCTGATCGCAACGGCCCACCATCCGCCACACAGGAAATCGCATCCGTGAAGTCAGAAAAAGATTCCGTCCACGCCGGCAAGCGCCGCTTCCTGCGCACCACTGCGCTGTCCGCGGCCGGCGCCGCCGCGCTGTCCGCGTTCCCGCCCGCCATCCGCCGGGCGCTGGCCATTCCCGCCAACAACCGCACCGGCACGATCAACGATGTGGAGCACGTGGTCATCCTGATGCAGGAAAACCGCTCCTTCGACATGTATTTCGGCACCTACAAAGGCGTGCGCGGCTTCGGCGACCGGCTGACCATTCCGCTGCCGGAAGGCCGCTCGGTATGGGAGCAGCACAACGGCACGCGCGTGGTCATGCCTTACCACCTGGACAGCACGCAGGGCAACGCGCAGCGCGTGTCGGGCACTCCGCACGATTATGTAGACGCG
The DNA here is from genome assembly GCF_001270295.1 of Achromobacter sp. DMS1. NCBI lineage: Bacteria > Pseudomonadati > Pseudomonadota > Betaproteobacteria > Burkholderiales > Alcaligenaceae > Achromobacter > Achromobacter sp. DMS1. Next base: position 3,044 of record NZ_LHSJ01000089.1, read on the forward strand.
CAAATGGCCTGGGACGGCGGCCGCATGCACCAATGGCCGCGCTACAAGCAGAACCAGTCCATGGGCTACTACCGGCGGCAGGAAGTGGAGTTCCAGTTCGCGCTGGCCGAGGCCTTCACGCTGTGCGACGCCTACCATTGCTCGCATCACGGCGGCACCAATACCAATCGGCTGTTCCACTGGACCGGCACCAACGATCCGCTGGGCGAGGGCAACGGACCGTCCACCCGCAACCAGTGGGACGACCTGGGCGATCCGTCCGTCGGCTGGACCTGGAAGACCTATCCCGAGCGGCTGCAGGAAGCCGGCGTGAGCTGGAAGCTCTACCAGAACCTGCCGGAGAACTACACCGACAACCCGCTGGCCGGCTTCCAGCAGTACCGCCGCGCCAACGCGCAGGCCGGCAACCAGGCCAGCGGCGCGCCGTACCCGGCCTGGACTCCCGCGGCCGACGCTTCCAATCCGCTCTACAAGGGCGTGGCCAACACCATGCCCGACGGCGGCTTCCTGCAGGCGCTGCGCGACGACGTCATGGCGGGCGCGCTGCCGCAAGTGTCGTGGATCGTGGCGCCCGCCACGTATTCCGAGCACCCGGGGCCATCCAGCCCCGTGCAGGGCGCCTGGTACATCCAGGAGACGCTGGACGCGCTCACCGCCAACCCCGAAGTCTGGAGCAAGACGGTGCTGCTCATCAACTTCGACGAGAACGACGGCTTCTTCGACCACGTGCCGCCGCCGGCCGCGCCCTCGATCAACCCCGACGGTTCGCAGGCCGGGGCGTCCACGGTCGCCACCGACCTCGAGCGTCACACCCGCGCCTCGGCGCAGGACCCGGCGGACAACCGGGTATACGGCCCCGGGCCGCGCGTGCCCATGTATGTGGTGTCGCCCTGGAGCCGGGGAGGGTGGGTCAACTCCGAGGCGTTCGACCACACCTCGGTGCTGCGTTTCCTGGAGGCCCGCTTCGGCGTGCGCGAGGAGAACATCAGCCCCTGGCGCCGCGCCGTGCTGGGCGACCTGACCTCGGCTTTCAACTTCGCCACGCCCAACAACGAGCAGTTGCCCGACCTGAACCTGCTGACGCGCGTGCGGCGCCGACCCAGTTGCGCGCCGCGCCAGCAGGCGCTGGCGGCGGTGCCGCTGCCCGACGCGACGGCGCAGGCGCGGCCCGTGCAGGAAACCGGGGTGCGCTATTCGCGCCGCTGCCCTACGAACTGCACACCAGCGGCCGCGCCCAGGCCGCTCGCCGCCCATGTGGCTGGTTTTCGCCAACAGCGGCCGCGCCGGCGCGGTGTTCCATGTGTACGACCGCCTGCATCTGGACCGGCTGCCGCGCCGCTACACGGTGGAGCCGGGCAAGCAGCTCGAAGGCAGCTGGGACGCGGCCGGCGACGGCGGCAAGTACGATCTGTGGGTGCTCGGCCCCAACGGCTACCACCGGCACTTCGCGGGCGACCTGTCGCTGGCGCGCGCGGCGGGCCTGGAGCCGGAGATCCGCGTCTGCTACGACGTGGCCAACGGCAACGTGTACGCGAGCTTCATCAATACCGGCACGGCCGCCTGCACTTTCGTCGTCACGCCCAACGCGTACTACGCCAACCACGAGCGCTGGACATTCACGGTGCCGGCCGGCGCCCAGGTGGAAGAGCACTGGGCGCTGGCGGCAGCGGCGGCTGGTACGACTTCAGCGTCGGCCTGGCGGAAGACCCGGCCTATCTGCGCCGTTTCGCGGGCCGGGTGGAAACGGGCAAGCCCTCGGTGACCGACCCGGCCATGGGACTGGCCTGACGCGCGGGCGCGCGGCGGTTCAGGCCGAGGCCTGCGCCGCCCGCGCCTGGAAGGCCGCCGCGCATTCGGCGCAGATGGCGGCCGTGATGCCCTGGCGGGCATGCTCGCGGCGTTCGAGCATGCCCACCGCCCGCATCGCCGGTCCCAGATCGGCCGGCAGGGGCAGGATGCGCAGCGCGGGGCTGGCCTGCCAGTTGGCGCCATTGATGAGCGGCAGCAGGGTGACGCCCACCTCCTGGCGCACCAGCTCCACCAGGGTCTCGATGGCATTGAGTTCCAGGAATTCGTTCAGCGCCACGCCCAGCCGGCGCAGCAGGCGGTCGATCTGCAGGCCGGTGCGCTGCGTGCGGTCGAAGCGCAGGAAAGGATTGCGCGTCAGCACCTCGCGCACGTCCGCGCCCGGGGCGGAGGGCGGCGCCAGCACCACCAGCGGTTCTTCATAGAGCGGCACCCAGCGCGTGCTGGCCATCTTGCGCCCGGCCTCCACCAGGAAGGCCGCGTCCAGCTCGCCGTCCTCGACCTTGCCCGCCAGTTCGCTGGCCTTGCCCGACAGCACGCGCACGTCCAGCCGGGGGTGCCGTTTCTTCAGGCCCGACACAACCTTGGAGAGCGTGCCCATGCAGGAGACGATGCTGCCTACCGACACCGAGCCGGCCAGTTCACCGGGGGCCGTGCGCGGAAGCTTCATTCGGTCGTATAAATCAAGCAACTGCTTGATTTCTGGAAGCAACTCCCGTCCGGCCGCATTGAGAATGGCGAGGCGGCCGCTGCGGTCGAACAGCTCGCGCCCGAGTTCGGCCTCCAGGGAGCGCATCTGGAAGCTCACCGCCGCCTGGGTGAGCGCGACCTGCTCGGCGGCCTCGGAGAACGATCCATGGTGCGCGACGGCCAGGAACGTCCGGAAAAAGCGGATCGTGCTCATAAGAATTTTTTAAATGACAGAACAAAAATTCAAATTGATTTAATTAAATCACGAGAGTAACGTCCCTGGCTTCCCCTTTCCGGCTTGCATTGCGAGACCCCTATGAAGACCTTCGACTGGGCCAATCCCTATCCCTCCGTGCGCATCCCGCTGTTTGCCCGCAACGTGGTGTCCACTTCGCATCCGCTGGCCGCGCGAGCGGCCTGCGCATGCTGCTCAAGGGCGGCAACGCCGTCGACGCCGCCATCGCGGCGGCGGCCACCATCGTGCTGGTGGAGCCGGTTTCCTGCGGCCTGGGCGGCGACTGCTTCGCCATCGTCTGGGACGGCAAGCAGCTGCATGGCCTGAATTCCTCGGGCGTGGCGCCGGCGGCCTGGAATGTGGAGTATTTCAAGCGCAAGTACGGCACCGGCCCCAACGGCCTGGCGATCCAGCCCAAGCGCGGCTGGGACGCGGTAACGGTGCCCGGCGTGGTGGCCGGCTGGGCCGCGCTGCACGAGAAGCTGGGCAAGCTGCCGTTCGAGCAGTTGTTCGAGCCCGCCATCGAAATCGCCGAGCGCGGCTACGCCGTGCCTCCGGTCGTGGCGCACAAGTGGGCCGCCGCCGCCAGCGAGCTGAGCGAACAGCCGGGCTATGCCCAGGCGTTCATGCCGCAAGGCCGCGCGCCCAAGGTGGGCGAGCATTTCCGTTTCCCCGACGCCGCCTACACGCTGCGCCGCATCGCCGCCAGCAAGGGCCGCGACTTCTACGAAGGCGAGCTGGCCGAGCGCATTGCCGCCTTCAGCAAGGAGTGCGGCGGCGCGATGACGCTGGACGACCTGCGCAACTACCGTCCGGATTGGGTCAAGCCCATTTCCAAGTCGTACCGCGGCTACGAGCTGCACGAGATCCCGCCCAATGGCCAGGGCATCGCGGCGCTGATGGCGCTGGGCATCCTGGAGCATTTCGACATGGCCGGTATGCCGGTGGACTCCGTGCAGTCGCAGCACGTGCAGATCGAGGCCATGAAACTGGCCTTCGCCGACCTGTACCGCTATGTGGCGGACCCGCGCGCCATGGCGGTCACGCCCGAGCAGATGCTCTCCGACGCCTACCTGGCGAGCCGCGCCAAGCTGATCCGCCTGGACCGCGCCACGCATTTCGAGGCGGGGCGCCCGCATGCCGGCGGCACCATCTATCTCACCGCCGCCGACGAAAGCGGCATGATGATCTCGTTCATCCAGTCCAACTACATGGGCTTCGGCTCGGGCGTGGTGGTGCCGGGCACGGGCATCAGCCTGCAGAACCGCGGCGTGGGCTTTTCGATGGATCCCAAGTCGGCCAACGTGGTCGAAGGCGGCAAGCGGCCGTTCCACACCATTATCCCGGGGTTCCTCACGCGCGGCGGCAAGCCGGTCATGAGTTTCGGCGTCATGGGCGGCGACATGCAGCCCCAGGGCCACCTGCAGACCGTGGTGCGCATGCTCGACTACCACCAGCAGCCCCAGGCCGCGTGCTGCGCCCCGCGCTGGAAGGTCAACCGCGACTTCACGCTCGATATCGAAACCTCGATGCCGGCCGGCACCGTTGCCGCTGCGGCAATTGGGGCATGCTTTGAAGTCGGTCGACGATCCGTACATGGATTTCGGCGCCGGCCAGTTCATCTGGCGCATGTCCGAAAGCGACAACGAACTGGGCTATGTGGCCGCCAGCGACAGCCGCCGCGACGGCCAGGCCGTCGGCTTCTGATCATTCTCCGCGGTCCGCTTCGGCGGGCCGCGGTCCGTGCACCACAAGGGGAAACTCCATAATGAAACGCCTGACCCTCACCTTCGGCGGCGCGCTGCTGGCGCTGGCCGCGGGCGCGGCCTGCGCCCAGAATTTCCGCATCGGCCTGCAGGAAGACCCGGACATCCTGGACCCGCATCGCGCCCGCACCTATGTGGGCCGCATCGTTTTCACGTCGCTGTGCGACAAGCTCGTCGACATCGATCCCAAGCTGCATTTCGTGCCGCAACTGGCCACCTCGTGGACGTTCAGCCCCGACAACAAGGTGCTGACCTTCAAGCTGCGCACCGACGCGCTGTTTCACGACGGCAGCAAGTTCGACGCGGCCGCCGCCAAGGCCAACCTGGAGCGCGCCATGACGCTGCCCGACAGCCTGCGCAAGGGCGAGCTGCGCTCGATCGAGAAGGTGGAAGCGCCCGATCCCCAGACGCTGGTGCTGACGCTCAAGCAGCCCGACGCCACGCTGCTGGCGCAGCTTTCCGACCGCGCCGGCATGATGCTCTCGCCCAAGACCTTCACCGACGACGTGGCCGCCGTGGGACGCAAGCCCGTCTGCTCGGGCCCCTACAAGTTCGTCGAGCGCGTGCAGAACGACCGCATCGTGCTCGAGAAGTTCGACAAGTACTACGACGCCAAGGACTACGCCTTCCAGCGCGTGACTTTCCTGCCCATTCCGGACACCACCGTGCGCCTGTCCAACCTGCGCGCGGGCGACCTGGACATGCTGGAGCGGCTCAACCCCTCCGACGCCGCGCAGGTCAAGGGCGATTCCAGCCTGCAGTTCGCGCCGGTGGCGGGGCTGGGCTTTCAGCAGTTCATGTTCAACATCGCCAACGGCAAGCGCGCCGAAGACAATCCGTTCAAGGACAAGCGCGTGCGCCAGGCGTTCCAGTACGCCATCGACCGCGACGCCATCAACGAGGTGATCGGCGGCGGCATCTTCCAGCCCGCCCAGCAGCCGTTCCCGCCGGCCAGCCCCTACCACAGCGACAAGTTCCCGGTCACCAAGCGCGACGTGGCCAAGCGCGCGCGCTGCTCAAGCAGGCCGGCTTGGAGCGCGTGAAGGCCGAGCTCATGTTCGGCAACAACACCACCACCTCGTCGGTGGCCGAAATGGTGCAGGCCATGGCGTCCGAGGCAGGCTTCGACCTGTCGTTGCGGCCCACGGAATACGCCGCCCTGCAGAAGGAATCGGCCGGCGGCAACTTCCAGGCGGTCATGCTGGGCTGGTCGGGCCGGGTCGATCCGGACGGCAACATCCATGCCTTCGTGACCTGCAAGGGCGCTTTGAACGACGCCCACTACTGCAACCCCGAAGTGGACAAGCTGCTCAACGAGGCGCGCACCGTCACCGACGAGGCCAGGCGCCGCGCCATCTACGACCAGGCCCAGGCCATCATCCAGGACGAGCTGCCGGGCGTCTACACGTATTACCAGCCGTGGCCGTTCGCGCTGTCGCGCAAGGTCAAGGGCTTCACGCCCTATCCCGACGGCATGATCCGGCTCAAGGGCGTCAGCCTGGCCCAGAAGTGAGGCGGGGGCCCGCCAGGGCCCCCGTTCCCGGCGGCAGGCGCGGCGCATCCGGCGCCGGCCTGCCGCGCTTGTTTGACGGTTGTTCCCCATGCTTAAACTCATCCTGCGCCGCGTGATCGTCGCGATACCGACACTGATACTGGTGTCGATGATCGTCTTCATGCTGCAGAAGATCCTGCCGGGCGACCCGGTGCTGACCCTGGCCGGCGAAGAGCGCGACCCGGCCGTGCTGGACTACCTGCGCGAGAAATACCGCCTGAACGATCCGCTGCCGGTGCAATATGCGGCCTGGGCGGGCCAGGTCCTGCAGGGCGACCTGGGCAAGTCCCTGCGCACCGACGTGCCCGTCACCACGCTCATCGGCCAGAAGCTGCCCGTCACCTTGCAACTGGCCGCCATGGCCATGTTCTTCGCGCTGCTGGTGGGCATACCCATGGGCATCATCGCCGCCGTGCGCAAAGGCAAGCCCATCGAGATGGGGGCCAACATCGCGGCCCTGTCGGGCATGTCGATTCCCAATTTCTGGCTGGGCATCATTCTCATCATGGTGGTGTCGGTGCAATGGAAGCTGCTGCCGGCCTCGGGCTACGTGTCGCCCGCCGAGGACTTCTGGCTGTCCATCAAGACCATGCTGATGCCTTCGCTGGTGCTGTCCACCGCCATTGCCGCCTATCTCATGCGCCACACCCGTTCGGCCATGCTGGAGGCGCTGTCGGCCGACTACGTGCGCACGGCGCGCGCCAAGGGCGTGTCGCCGCGCCGGGTGGTGTTGCGCCATGCGCTGCGCAACGCGCTGATGCCCATCGTGACGCTGGTCACGCTGCTCTTCGGCGAACTGCTGGCCGGGGCCGTGCTCACGGAACAGGTCTTCACGATTCCCGGCTTCGGCAAGCTGGTGGTGGACGCGGTGTTCACCCGCGACTACGCCGTGGTGCAGGGCGTGGTGCTCTGCGTGGCGGTGGGCTTCATCCTGATGAACCTGCTGGCCGACATTCTCTACATCCTGGTCAATCCCCGCCTGAGGCATTCATGAGCGTCATTTCTCCGACGGCGCAGGCCGTCACGCCGCCCGGGAGCCGCAGCCGCGCCTGGGGCAAATTCAAGCGCAATCGCGTGGCCATGCTGGGCCTGGCGATCGTGCTGTTCTTCGTCGTCATCGCCCTGCTGGCGCCCTGGGTGGCCAACCACGATCCGTTCCAGACCAGCTTCACCACCATCCGCAAGGCGCCCTCGGCCTCCTACTGGCTGGGCACCGACGAACTGGGCCGTGACATCTTCAGCCGCATGGTCTACGGGGCGCGCGCCTCGCTCATGGCGGGCCTGGTGTCGGTGCTGATCGCGCTCGTCGCGGGCGTGCCGTTCGGCCTGACGGCCGGCTACTTCGGCGGCTGGACCGACAGCATCATCTCGCGCGCGACGGAGGCGCTGCTGGCGATTCCGTTCCTCATCCTGGCCATCGCGCTGGCGGCCTTCCTGGGGCCCAGCCTCACCAACGCCATGATCGCCATCGGCGTGTCGGCCGCGCCCAAGTTCATCCGGCTCACGCGCGGGCAGGTGCTGGCCGTCAAGAGCGAAGACTACGTGCAGAGCGCGCGCGCCCTGGGGGCCTCCGACCTGCGCATCATCGCGCGGCACGTGTTCCCCAACGTGATGCCGCCGCTCATCGTGCAGGCCACCATCACCATCGCCACGGCCATCATCGCCGAGGCCAGCCTCTCGTTCCTGGGCCTGGGCCTGCAGCCGCCCAACCCGTCCTGGGGCTCGATGCTGAACACGGCCAAGAACTTCATGACCCAGGCGCCCTGGATGTCCCTCTTTCCCGGCTCGGCCATCTTCCTGGTGGTGCTGGGCTTCAATCTGCTGGGCGACGGCCTGCGCGACGCGCTCGATCCGCGACAAGACAAATAACCTCGACATGGCAACAATGGATTCCCAACGCGTCGTGCAGGTCGATGGCCTGACCGTGCGCTTCAAGACCCCCGAGCGCGTCGTGGAAGCGGTGCGCGACGTATCGTTTCATGTGAACCGCGGCGAAACCTTGGCCATCGTGGGCGAGTCCGGTTCGGGCAAATCCGTCACCTCCCTGGCGCTGATGCGCCTGGTGGAATACGGCGGCGGCCGCATCGTCAACGGTGACATCCTGCTGCGCCGCCGCAGCGGCGAGGTGCTGGACCTGGTCAAGGCGCCCGACGCCACGCTGCAGCGCGTGCGCGGGGCCGACGTGGCCATGATCTTCCAGGAGCCCATGACCTCGCTGAACCCCAGCTTCACCGCCGGCAACCAGATCGCCGAGGCGCTGCAGCTGCGCCAGGGGCTGGACGCGGCGGCCGCGCGCGCCGAAACGCTGCGCATGCTCGAGCGCGTGCGCATCCCCGAGGCCCGCGCCATCCTGGACCGCTATCCGCACCAGCTCTCCGGCGGCATGCGCCAGCGCGTCATGATCGCCATGGCGCTTTCCTGCAAGCCGCAGCTGCTCATCGCCGATGAACCCACCACCGCGCTGGACGTGACCATCCAGGCGCAGATCCTGCAGCTTATCCGCCAGCTCCAGGAAGAAATGGACATGGGCGTGATCTTCATCACGCACGACATGGGCGTGGTGGCCGAGGTGGCCGACCGCGTGCTGGTCATGTACCGCGGCGACAAGGTCGAGGAGGGCGGCTGCGACGAGGTGTTCGCGCAGCCCCGCCATGCCGACACGCGCGCGCTGCTGTCGGCGTGCCGCGCCTGGGGCGCCATGCACGGCACCGGCGAGCCCGCGCCTTTCCCGCTGCTGCGCGTGGAGGAGGCGGCCGAAGGCGCGCAGCCCGCTCCCGCCGCGCCGGCGCAGGGCAGCACGGTGCGCCGCGAGCACGGCCCGGTCCTGAAGGTGCGCGACCTGACCACCCGCTTCGACATCGCGGGCGGCATCCTGGGCCGCGTGCGCCAGCGCGTGCACGCCGTGGAGAAGGTCAGCTTCGATCTCTATCCCGGCGAAACCCTGTCGCTGGTGGGCGAATCGGGCTGCGGCAAGACCACCACCGGCCGCTCGCTGCTGCAACTGGTCAAGCCCACCTCGGGCACCATCGAGTTCGACGGCAAGAACATCGGTTCGCTGCGCGGCGCGGCCATGCAGACGCTGCGCCAGCACATCCAGTTCATTTTCCAGGACCCCTTCGCCTCGCTCGATCCGCGCATGACGGTGGGCTATTCCATCATGGAGCCGCTGCTCATCCACGGCGTGGCGCGCGGCAAGGCGGCCCAGGAACGGGTCCGCTGGCTCATGGACAAATGCGGCCTGGCGCCCGAAATGATCGACCGCTATCCGCACGAGTTTTCCGGCGGCCAGCGCCAGCGCATCTGCATCGCGCGGGCCCTGGCGCTGAACCCCAAGGTGGTGATCGCCGACGAGTCGGTATCGGCGCTGGACGTGTCCATCCAGGCCCAGATCGTCAACCTGCTGCTCGACCTGCAGCGCGAGCTGGGCGTGTCGTTCCTCTTCATTTCGCACGACATGGCCGTGGTGGAGCGCATCAGCCACCGCGTGGCCGTGATGTACCTGGGCCAGATCGTGGAAATCGGGCCGCGCCGCGCCATCTTCGAGAACCCGCAGCACCCGTACACGAAGAAGCTCATGGCCGCGGTTCCCATCGCCGATCCGCAGCGGCGGCACCGCGAGCGCTCGCTGCTGGTCGACGAGATTCCCAGTCCGGTGCGCAAGGTGGGCGACGATCCCGTGGTGCAGCCGCTGGCGCAGGTGGGCGAGGGGCACTTCGTGGCCCGGCATCCCATCGGCGTGTATTGAAGGGCGCGCTTCCCCGCCGCCGGCGCGCGTCTTTCGGGGCGTCGCCGGCGGCGTTTCCGTCTTTGCGGCTGTCCTGGGCAGACGCCTCCGCCAGGAAGCGCCAGCCTGTTTATGGAACAAACAGTTCAGGGTAAACATTAATGGATCATGTGTTTCATGGGCGTTTACGATGCAGCACGCAGACGTAGAACCGCCCAGGGGAATCCATGCCATACCGACTGAAACACGCAGTTGCCGCCCTGTGCGCCGCCGCGGCCGCGCTGCTCGCGCCGGCCAGCCACGGCCAGGATTTTCCTTCCAGGCCGCTGCGGCTCGTCGTGCCCTCCGCGCCGGGCGGGTCGCCCGACACGGTCATGCGCCTCCTGGCGCAGGAAGCCGCCAGGCGCCTGGGCCAGCCTGTGGTCGTCGAGAACAAGCCGGGCTCTTCCGGCATCGCGGGCATCCTGGAGGTATACCGCGCCGCCCCTGACGGCTATACGCTGGGCTACGCCAACAACGTCACGCTGGCCATCAACCGCAGCACCTTCGCCAAGCTGCCCTACGACCCGCGCGAACTCAAGCCGGTCGTTTTCGTGCTCAAGGTGGCCAATATCCTGGCGGTCAATCCGGAAATGCCGGTGCGCAGCCTCGCCGAGTTCGTGGACTACGCGCGCAGGCATCCGGACGAGGTCACCTACGCCTCGCCGGGGCAGGGCACTTCCGGCCACCTGACGGGCGAGCTGCTGGCTCAGTCGTCGGGGCTGAAAATGGTGCACGTGCCTTACCGGGGCAGCCCCGCCGCCACCACGGATGTCATCGGCGGCCAGGTCGACGCCATTTTCGACAACACGATCAGCATCACGCCCCACATCCGGTCCGGCAAGCTGCGCCCGCTGGCCATCACCAGCCTGCGGCGTTCGCCGCAGTTTCCGGACCTGCCCACGGTGGCCGAAAGCGCGCTGCCCGGCTTCGAGGGCGTGGCCTGGGGCGGCATCGTGGCGCCGCCCGGCACGCCGGACACGCTCATCGACAGGCTCAATCGCTGCTTCAACGAGGCGCTGGCGGACCCCGCCGTGCGGTCGCGGCTCATGGCCATCGGCAACGACGAGATCGTGGGCGGCCCGCCGCAGGCGCTTTTCGACTATGCGGAACGGGAAACCGCCAAATGGGCCGGGGTGGTGCGGGCCGCCCGGCTGCCGGTGCAATAGGCAACAGGGCGGCCGGACGGGGGCGCGATTCAGCGCCGTTCCAGGGCCAGCCGCAGGCCGAAGGCGATGAACACGCCGCCGGTCAGCCGGTCCAGCGCGCGCATGACCGCCGGACGGGACAGCCAGCGCGCGAGCGGGCGGGTCGCGGCCACCAGCACGGCGAACCATGCCACGCCCAGAGCGGCATGGACCGCGGCCAGCAGCAGGCTGAACGACAGCACGTCGGCGCCGGCGGGAATGAACTGGGGCAGGAAGGTCACGTAGAAAATGCCCACCTTGGGATTGAGGGCGTTCGTCAGGCAGCCGCGCAGAAACCAGCCGGACGCGCCCGCGCGCTCCGCGCGCGCGG
>NZ_LHSJ01000009.1:0-40031 GCF_001270295.1 Achromobacter sp. DMS1
CGCTGGCGATCTACGCGCCGGTGGTGGCCGCCCCCGTGGGCTGGATGGCGGCCCAGGCGCAATGGCCCTCGGCCGCAACGGGGGCGGCCTGCGCCTACCTGGCTTTCGGCTCCATGTTTCTGGGCTTTTTCGCGTGGTATCGTGGCCTGGCCGTGGGCGGCATCGCCCGGGTGGGACAAGTGCAGCTGCTCCAGCCCTTTCTCACCGTGGTCGCCGCGGCGCTGTTCTTCGGCGAAGCCGTGACGCCTTCCACCTTCTTCTTTGCCGCAGCCGTGATTCTCGTCATCGCGGGTGGCCGGCGCGCCATCGTCAGGAACGCAAAATGAGCCTCTCCCCCCTTGCCCTGTCCGACGTGCCCCTGGCCTCGGCTTCGCTGCTGGGACCGCTTGCGCTTTTCGCACTGGTGAGCTCCATCACGCCCGGGCCCAATAATGTCATGCTGGCCTCGTCCGGCCTCAATTTCGGCTTCCGCCGCACGGTGCCGCACCTGCTGGGCGTCACCCTGGGCTTTGCCTTCATGATTTTCCTGGTGGGCCTGGGGCTGGGTTCGGTGTTCCAGCGCATCCCCGCGCTCTATACGGTGCTGAAGTACGCCGGCGCGCTGTATCTGCTGTATCTGGCCTGGAAGATCGCCAATGCCGGCGCGATGGAAGACGGAACCGTGCGGGGCAAGCCCTTCACCTTCCTGCAGGCGGCCGCCTTCCAGTGGGTCAACCCCAAGGCCTGGGTGATGGCCGTGGGCGTGGTGGCGACCTACACCCCGCAGGCCGGCTTCTTCGCCAATCTGGTGCTGGCCACCGTGGTTTGCGGCATCGTCAACCTGCCCAGCGTGGGCATCTGGGTCGCATTCGGCACCGCCCTGCGCCGGCTGCTGCACAAAGCCTGGGCGGTGCGCGCCTTCAACGTGACCATGGCGCTGTTGCTGGTGGCCTCGCTCTATCCGGTGGCGCTGGACCTGGTCCGCTGACGGCGGGCCGGGACCGCCCGGCCGGGGCGGCGTTAAGCCAGGTTAAGCCAGCAGCCCCGCCACCACCGCCGGCGTGACGAGCACGTTGAAAAGCCCCGCCATCACCATGACCAGCCCGGCCACGGCGCCCTCTTCGGCCGCGAACTCGCGGGCCTTGGCGGTGCCCGCGCCGTGCGCGCCCATGCCGAAGAGCGCCCCCGCGCGCGAGCGCCGAGCGCAAGGGCAGCCAGCGGCGCATCAATTGGCCGATGGCCGCGCCGAACACGCCGGTAACGATGACGAACACCGCCGTCAGGTCGGGCACGCCGCCCACGTGCGAGGACACGGCCACGGCGAACGGCGTGGCCACCGAGCGCGGCAGCCAGGCTCAGGCGCAGGTCGGCGGGCAGGCCGAGCAGCGCGCCCAGCGCCCAGGCGCTCGCGGCCGGCGATCAGGCTGCCCACCGCCACGCCGGCGGCCAGCACCGGCCAATAGCGGCGGATGAGGGCGCGCTGCTCGTACAGCGGCAGGGCGAACGCCACGATGACCGGGCTCAGCATGGCCATCAGCCAGTGCGATCCGGACATGTAGTCGCGATAGCCGGCGTGCAGCGCAATGGCCAGCGCCAGCAGCAGCGCCGGCGCCACCACCAGCGTCGAGGTCCACCAGTAGGCGTAGCGCCGGTAGAAAAGGCGCGCGCAGACATAGGCCAGCACAGTCGCTGCCGGCCAGAACAGCATGTTGAATTCATGAGGCATGGCGGTTCATCCAGCGATAGCACAGGTCGATGGTGAGCGCGGTGCCGGTCATGACCAGCGCCGTGCCCAGCACGATGGCCAGCAGCAGTTTCAGCCCGAGCATGCCCAGGAATTCGCGGTGATCCAGCAGGGACATGACTGCCGGCACGAAGAACAGCAGCATCTCGCCCAGCAGCCAGCTCGCGCCGCGGTGCACGTTGCGCACGCGCAGCCGGCGGGTGGCCAGGAGGACGAGCACCAGCGCCATGCCGATGACGCCGCCGGGCACGGGCAGGCCGGTGGCGGCCGCCACGGCCTGGCCGACGAGCGAAAAGGCCACGATGAGCGAGATCTGCAGCAAGCGGCTGCGCCGCAGGGCGCTGCGGGCGAGAAGAAGAAAACGGGAGCGGGCCATGATGTTGCGGTTCCTGCGTCAGGCTGTTGTTTTACGCCAGCTCCAGCCATAGATAAAATGAATTCATTGCATTCCGCGCATTCCAATATGGCATAGCATGGACATACGCCCGTTGCGCGCCCTGGTGGAGGTGGTCCGCCAGGGCGGGTTCTCCCAGGCCGCCAAGGTGATCTACGCCACCCAGCCCACCGTGAGCAAAGCCGTGAAACAGCTCGAAGACGAAGTGGGCATGCCCTTGCTGGACCGCAATGCGCAGCCGCCCCGGCTCACCGAAGCGGGCCGGATCGTGTACCGCCGCGCGCTCACCATACTGGCCGAACGCGACGATCTCTATGCCGAGCTGGACGAGCTGCGCGGGCTGCGGCGGGGCGTGCTCCGGCTGGGGCTGCCGCCGCTGGGCAGCAGCGCGCTTTTCGCGCCGCTGTTCGCCGATTTCCGCAGCCGCTACCCGCACATCGAAATCAGCCTGGTGGAGCACGGCAGCCGCCGCCTGGAAGAAATGGCGCTGGCCGGCGACATCGAGCTGGCGGCCTCGCTGCAGCCCGTGCCTGAACATTTCGAGTGGCAGCCCGTGGCGCGCGAGCCGTTGCTGGCGCTGATGCCGGCCGACCACCCGAAGGCGCGCGCCGAATCGGTCAGCCTGCGCGAACTGCGCGAATCTCCCTTCATCTTGTTCGAAACCGGCTTCGCGTTGAACCGCATCCTGCTCGATGCCTGCCAGCGCGCGGGCTTCGCGCCGAGCATCGCGGCCCGCAGCGGCCAGACCGATTTCATCGTGGCGCTGGTGGCCGCCGGCCTGGGCGTGGCGTTCCTGCCGCGCATCAAGGCCAACGAGGAACTGCACGCGGGAGTGTGCCGGGTGCCGTTGCGCGACGCCCGCACCGACTGGGAAATGGTGCTGGTGTGGCGGCGCGGCGGTTATCTCTCGCACGCCGCCCAGGCGTGGCTGGCCCTCACCCGGGAGGTGTACGGCGCCTCGGCCTGACGCGCCGGCATGCATATCGGGTATGCTGAAACCCCGCCCGAGCATCACCGGCGCTTCATCGTCATGCCCGCCCTGCCCCGCCTTACCCTGCGCCGCTTTCTGGCCGCTTCATTCCTTGCCGCCGCAAGCGTGGTGGGCTGTTCGCAACTCGACTCCTGGCAGCGCGAGGCCATTTTCTCGCCGCAGACGCAGCCCCAGAGCTGGTGGCGCGAGCCCGCCGCGGGCACCGAGGTGTTCGACCTCGTCCTGGCCAATGGCGACAAAGTGCGCGCCTGGTACCGGCAAAGCCGCCTGGCCGGCGCCCCCACCGTGCTGTATCTGCACGCGCGCGCTGGAACCTGAACGGCAGCGCTTTCCGCATCGAAGGGTGGGCGCGCATGGGATATTCCGTGCTGGCCATCGATTACCGCGGCTTCGGCGCCTCGACGCCCAGACTGCCGTCCGAAAGCAGCGCCCAGGAAGACGCCGAGGCCGGGCTGCGCGAACTCGCCCGTCGCCAGCCCGACCCCGCGCGCCGCTTCGTCTACGGCCACAGCCTGGGCGGCGCCATCGCCATCGACCTCGCGGCCCGGCCCGACCTGCCCGATTTCGCCGGGCTGATCGTGGAGTCGAGCTTCACCAGCATCAGCGCCATGCTGGGCACGCTCAAATGGGGCAAGGTGCCCGGCGCGAGCCTGCTGGTGACGCAGCCCTTCGATTCGGTGGACAAGCTGGCGGCCATGCACACGCCCATGCTGTTCCTGCACGGCACGGCCGACCGGGTAGTGCCGCACACCATGAGCGACGAACTGTTCGCCGCCGCGCGCGGCGTGGCGCCGGACCTGAAGCGGCTGGTGAAGATAGAAGGCGCCTCGCATTCGGGCGCCTTCCGCAGCGGCGCCCAGTATGAGGACGCGGTGCGCGGCTTCATGCGGGACGCGAGCCGCGCCTACCGCAAGAAAACCGGCTAGCCCCCGGTCCGCGCCGCCGGCCTCAGGCGCACGACTGGCGGCGCGCCCGGGCCTGCTGGCCCGGCGTTCCAGCCATGCAATGACGCGCGCGCGGGACTTGTCGTAGGCCAGGTTGTAGAAAAACGCGTAGGGCAGGTAGAAGAGCACCAGCGCGATATCGAGCACGAACGCCTGCCACAGGCTGATGCCCAGCCACCAGGCCGCCAGCGGGATCACGATAAGCAGCAGGCCGAGCTCGAAGCCGCAGGCGTGCACCACCCGCAGGCGCAGGGTGCGCGTCCACCCCATGCGGTTCTCGAGGCGGTCGAAGCCGGCGTTGTAGACCATGTTCCACAGCAGGGCGATGAGGGCAATGACCGCCGTGAGCACGCCCATGTCCCAGAGCGGCTTGTCCATGGCCCAGGCGGCCGCGGGCGCGCACAGCCCGATGGCCAGGATTTCGAACAGGAAGGCATGGAAGAAGCGTTCTTTGAGGGATTTTGCTGCTTGGGTCATGATGGATTCCGTTACCGCGAACCGGCGTGGAAACGCTATTGTTCCGGAGAAATCCGCTACCATAAAGATAGTTTTCATCGGAAAAACCGATAATCATGCGCCATTCCCTGGAATCGCTGGCGGCCTTCGCCCAGGTCGCCTCGCTGGGCAGCTTCTCCGCGGCTGCCCGCAAGCTGGGCAAGAGCCAGTCCACCGTGAGCGAAACCATCGCCAACCTGGAAGTGGATCTCAATGTCGGCCTGTTCGACCGCAGCCAGCGCCAGCCCGTGCTGACCGAAGCCGGCCAGGTGCTGCTGGCGCAGGCGCTGCAGGTGCTGGCCGCCAACGACAGGCTGAACCGCAGCGCGGCCCAGCTCGCCGCCGGGCTGGAGCCCCGGCTGACCGTCGTGCTGTCCGACACCTTCCAGTCCGAGACATTCGAGTCCATGCTGCGCGACATCGACCAGCGCTATTGCGCGCTGCGCTTCGAATGCCTGATCGCCGAATACGAGGACGTGGTGGCGCTGGTCCAGGAGGGCCGCGCGCACCTGGGCCTGATGGCGGCGCAGGAAAGCTATCCGCCCGACATCGCGCACGCCAGCCTGGCGGAGAACTCCGAAATCGTGCTGTGCGTGGGCAAGACCCATCCGCTGGCCGCGCTGCCGCGCGTCACGCACGACCACCTGCGCGGCGAACGCGAACTGCGCCTGAGCACCTACGAACTGGACGACAGGATGCCGACGCCCTCTTCCTCGACCTGGTCGGCGCCCGGCTACCTGATGCTGCTGGAAATGGCCAGCCTGGGCTTCGGCTGGACCGAGCTGCCGCGCTGGATGCTGCAGCGGTTCGGCGGCGGAGAACTGGTGGAACTCGACGTGCCGGGCTGGCCGCGCAGCATCCGGGTCGATGCGGTGTGGTCCACGCGCCGCACGCTGGGTCCGGCCGCGGCCTGGCCTGCTGCGCCGCCTGACCGAAACCTAGTCCGCCAGCCGGCCGATGCGCACCCCGTTGGCGCGCATCCATTCGCCCTGCGGCGCGCAGGCCATCATTCGAACTCGGCGCGCCGCTGCCGGGCCAGGGCATCGCCGCCCGTCTCGTGCAGCGCCGGATGGCACATGAGAACATCGCCATCGCGCGCGTTGAACAACCAGTGCTGCAGCAGCCGCGCATAGTGTCGCCTGCCTCCCTCGAAGCCGTAGACGCCGAGCAGCCTCCGGTTGGTGCGCATGCCGCGCGTGGCGGCCTCCCGCGCCAACCCGCCNCGGCCGCGCGCCCGGCATGCCGGGCGCGGCGCTCTCGCGGAACATGTTGCGCAGCAGCCAGGGCACGTCCACCCGGGCGGAAGGCGGCAGCTGTAACCGCCGGAATGGCTGGATCCCGAGATGGTCGCCGCCGCCGTGCGCGCGGTGGGCAGGTCGGTGCGCGGCCACCTGGTGTCTTATGGCCATCCCCAGGGCTTCGCGCCGCTGCGCCAGCAGATTGCCGGGCACCTGCAGAACGAAAGCGTGCCCGCCCATCCCGAGCACAATCTGCTGACCACCTGCGGCGTGACCCACGGGCTGGACCTGGTCGCGCGCCACCTGGTGCGGCCGGGCGACACCGTGCTGGTCGAGGATCCGGCCTGGTTCGTGATCTTCGGCCGCCTGGCCGCCTTCGGGGCGCGCCTGATCGGCGTGCCCCGAGGCCCCGACGGCCCCGATACGGCGCTGCTGGAAAAGCTGGCGGCCCAGCACCACCCCAGGCTGTTCATCGTCAACAGCGCGGTCCACAACCCCACGGGGCACACGCTGTCGGCCGGCGTGGCCTACGATGTCCTGCGCATCGCCGAACGCCACGATTTCCTGGTGGTGGAAGACGACACCTACGGCGAACTGCACCCCGGCGGGGCGGTGAAGCTGGCGGCCCTGGACCGGCTGAACCGCGTCATCCTGGCGGGGGGATATTCCAAGATGCTCGCCGCCAGCCTGCGGGTGGGCTACCTGGCGGCGCATCCGCAGATCCTGCAGAAGCTGGCCGACCTGAAAATGCTGGCCGGGCTGACGTCGCCCGAACTGGGCGAGCGGGTGGTGCACCGCGTGCTCATGGAGGGCCAGTACCGGCGCCACATCGAGCGCGTGCGCCAGCGGGTGGACGACGCGCGGCAGCGCTGCGTGAAGGGGCTGCTGCGGCTGGGGCTGCGCCTGCCGCACGAGCCGCACGCGGGCATGTTCGTATGGGCCGACTGCGGGCGGGATTCCGAGGCGGTGGCGCGGGCCGCTGCCGACCGCGGCATGCTGCTGGCGCCCGGCACGCTGTTTTCGCCCTCCCAGGAGCCGTCCCGGATGTTGCGCTTTTCGGTGTCCATGACCGAGCAGCGCGGGGTCTGGACGGAGCTCGAAAAACTCTTCGCCGATGGCGGAGCCTGCAATAATAATACGCAGCCATACAACTGAAGGAACCGCCATGTCCGTACCGATCAAGCCCCTCACCGAGAACTTTGCCGTGGCTCCCCAGCTCGGCCCCGACGACATGGCCGAAGTCGCCGCCGCCGGCTACAAGAGCGTCATCATCAACCGTCCCGATTTCGAGGGCGGCCCCGACCAGCCCACGGCGGCCGACGTGTCCAAGGCCGCCGTCGCCGCCGGCCTGAAAGTCGAATACCAGCCGGTGGTGGGCAGCGCCATGACCGCCGCCGACGTGCAGCGCTTCGCCGAACTGCTGCGCACCCTGCCGGGGCCGGTGCTGGCCTATTGCCGCACGGGCACGCGCTGCACCAACCTGTTCGCCGCCGCGCAGCAGCTCGGCTGAGCGCCAGGCTTGACCGCCGTCAAGCCTCCGGGGCGAGCCTGATGTGAATCCGGCTTCTTTCCGGTAGCATAAGAATTCATCTCAAACAGGAGCAGGCTGATGTTCAAGAAGATCCTGATTCCCACCGACGGTTCGCCGCTGTCCGCGCAGGCCGCCAATGCGGGCATTTGCTTCGCGCGTTCCGTGGGCGCCGAGGTCGTGGCGCTCTACGTGACGCAGCCTTTCGCCGCCACCATCGGCTTCGACGGCATGGCCGCGGCCTACGCCATCACCGACGAAGACTACGAAAAGGCTTCGGCGGAGCAGGCCGAGAAATACCTCAAGCAGATCAGCGACCGCGCCGACACCGCCGGCGTGAAGTGCGAGACGCGCGCCGTGTCCAATTTCAACGTCGCCGACGGCATCGTCCAGGCCGCCGGCGACAACGGCTGCGACCTCATCTTCATCGGCAGCCACGGCCGCAGCGGGCTGTCGCGCCTGCTGCTGGGCAGCGTGACGGCCAAGGTGCTGTCGCTGGCCACCACCGCGGTACTGGTCTACCGCGTCAAGGAAGAAAAGAAATAGCCGTCACGGGCACGGAAACGTGCATGTCCGGACCACGCCCCTCGCCTTGCGCGAGGGGCGTTTTCGTTGGGCGGCCGGAAATCCCGGGCGCCTTCAGGGCCATGTCTTGTATCTGCCCGGCTGGCGCGTAATATGCAAGCATCAGCGCGGGCGCGACGCCATCGCGATTCCTTTTTGTTGCGCGGCGCGCGCGCCTGCCGCGGCGAGGCCCGGGCGGGCCCTGCCGTCTCAGCCAGTGTTTCACTGCAAGGGAAGAGGCCATGACTCGCAAGACGCGTATCGATCTGTATCGCAACATCGGCATCAGCGCCCACATCGATGCCGGCAAGACCACCACCACCGAGCGCATCCTCTTCTACACCGGCATCACCCACAAGATCGGCGAAGTGCACGACGGCGCCGCCGTCATGGACTGGATGGAACAGGAGCAGGAGCGCGGCATCACCATCACGTCCGCGGCCACTACGGCGTTCTGGAAGGGGATGGCGGGCAACTATCCCGAGCACCGCATCAACATCATCGACACGCCGGGCCACGTGGATTTCACCATCGAAGTGGAGCGCTCCATGCGCGTGCTGGACGGCGCGGTCATGGTGTACGACGCCGTGGGCGGCGTGCAGCCGCAGTCCGAAACCGTCTGGCGCCAGGCCAACAAGTACGGCGTGCCGCGCCTGGCCTTCGTCAACAAGATGGACCGCGTGGGGGCGGACTTCCTGCGCGTGCAGCGCCAGATCGCCGAACGGCTCAAGGGCGATGCCGTGCCGGTCCAGCTTCCGGTGGGCGCCGAAGACCACTTCGAGGGCGTGATCGACCTGGTGAAGATGAAGTCCATCATCTGGGACGAGGCCAGCCAGGGCGTGCGTTTCGAGTACCGCGACATCCCGCCCGCGCTGCAGGCGCAGGCGCAGGAATGGCACGACAAAATGGTCGAGAAGGCGGCCGAGGCCAACGAAACCCTGCTCGAGAAATACCTGTCCGGCGAGCCGCTGACCGAGGCCGAGATCAAGGCCGGCCTGCGCGCGCGCACCATCGCCAACGAGATCGTGCCCATGCTGTGCGGCAGCGCCTTCAAGAACAAGGGCGTGCAGGCCATGCTCGACGCCGTCATCGACTACCTGCCTTCGCCGGTGGACGTGCCGGCCATCAAGGGGCACGACCAGCGCGACCGCGAAATCGAGCGCCATCCGGCCGACGACGAGCCCTTCTCCGCCCTGGCTTTCAAGATCATGACCGACCCGTTCGTGGGCCAGCTCGTGTTCTTCCGCGTCTACTCGGGCGTGGTCAAGTCGGGCGACTCCATCTACAACCCCACCAAGGAAAAGAAAGAGCGGCTGGGCCGCATCCTGCAGATGCACGCCAACGAGCGGCGCGAGATCACCGAGGTCTACGCGGGCGACATCGCCGCGGCGGTCGGCCTGAAAGACGTCACCACCGGCGACACGCTCTGCGATCCTTCCCACGTCATCATCCTGGAACGCATGGCGTTTCCCGAGCCGGTCATTTCGCAGGCGGTGGAGCCCAAGACCAAGGCCGACCAGGAAAAAATGGGCATCGCGCTGGGGCGCCTGGCCCAGGAAGACCCATCGTTCCGCGTGCGCACCGACGAGGAGTCCGGGCAGACCATCATTTCGGGCATGGGCGAATTGCACCTGGAGATCCTGGTCGACCGCATGAAGCGCGAGTTCGGGGTCGAGGCCACGGTGGGCAAGCCCCAGGTCGCCTACCGCGAAACCATACGCAAGACCTGTGACGAGGTCGAAGGCAAGTTCGTCAAGCAGTCTGGCGGCCGAGGCCAGTACGGCCATGTGGTGCTCAAGCTGGAGCCCCAGGAGCCCGGCAAGGGCTACGAGTTCGTGGACGCCATCAAGGGCGGCGTGGTGCCGCGCGAATTCATCCCGGCCGTGGACAAGGGCATACGCGAGGCGCTCAACGCCGGCGTGCTGGCGGGCTACCCCGTGGTGGACGTGAAGGTGACGCTCTTCTTCGGTTCCTACCACGACGTGGACTCCAACGAAAACGCGTTCCGCATGGCCGCCGCCATGGCCTTTCGCGAAGGCATGCGCCGCGCCGACCCGGTGCTGCTGGAGCCGGTGATGCATGTGGAGGTGGAAACGCCGGAGGATTTCACCGGCAACGTCATGGGCGATCTTTCCTCCCGGCGCGGCATCGTGCAGGGCATGGAAGACATCGCGGGCGGCGGCGGCAAGCTGGTGCGCGCCGAGGTGCCGCTGGCCGAGATGTTCGGATACTCCACATCGCTGCGCTCCCTGACGCAAGGGCGCGCCACCTACACCATGGAGTTCAAGCATTACGCCGAAGCGCCGCGCCAGGTGGCGCAGGAAGTGATGGCGTCGCACGGCACGGGCCGCTGAGGGCCAGGCCGGCGGCGTGACGAGCGCGGACGGCGGCCTGCCGTCCGCGCTCACCCGCGCAGGAACTGTTCTATGGCGCCGTTGAAGGCCCGGGGGTTGCCCAGGTTCATGCCGTGCGACGAGCCGGCGATGTCCACGCGATGCGCATGGGGCATCCAGCCCTGCAGGGCATCCAGCACGGCGGGGTAGGGCTGGGGGCTGAGCGCGCCGCCGATCAGCAGCGTGGGCAGCGCCACGCTGCCGATCTGCCCGGGCGTCAGCGCCGGCGGCGTTTCCCGGGCCTGCCCGATCAGCGTGCCCGCGTTGTCGCGCACCATCTCCTTGAACCACGGCACCATGCGTTCCCAGGTATGCGGCCCCGTCACGGTATCGACGAACAAGGCGAGGCCCTGCTCGGCCTCGCCTTGCCGGATCAGGTCCAGCGCGCGCTGCCGGAAGCCGCCGCGCCGGTCGTCTTCGCCCGGCAGCGGCAGGCCGGGATCGGCCAGCGTCAGACTGCGCAGCATCTGCGGCGCGCGCAGGGCGGCCTCGAGCGCCACCCGGCCGCCGCGCGAATGGCCCACCAGGTGCGCCGGCTCTCCCGCCACGGTTTCGATGAACGCCAGCACGTCCTCGGCATGCTGCTCGACCGAAAATCCGTCGCCTTCGCCGTCCCAGCGTTCGGGCCAGTAGCGCCGCAGGCAAAGCGCATACACGCGAAACGCGCGGCCCAGCGGACCCATCTGCGATTTCCAGTAGCGGCAGTCCGACAGCGATCCGTGCACCAGCACCAGGGGCGCGCCTTCGCCATGCACGGTATAGGACAAGGGATAGCCGTCGATGAGGGCGGTTTGCAGGGGAAGGACGGGTTCGGAACGCATCGGGGAGGGGGGCGGGAAGAAAAAGCCTGGGCCGAATTCTAGCCCGTGCCGGCCCGGGCGCAGGCCGCCGGCGGGGCTGATACACTCGTTCGCTCCGTCCGACCGCCTTCGCCGGTCGCCGGTATTCATGGAAATGGAGCCCGAGCAATGTCCCCAGAGTTCATATCGTCCCTGCCCGAATCCGCGCAACGCGTCGCCCGTCTCCTGCTGGAACTGGGGCACGACAAGCCGGTGGTGGTGCTGCCCCAGACGGGCAAGACGTCCGCCGAGGCGGCGGCGGGGCTGGGGTGCGAGGTGGCGCAGATCGCCAAGTCCATCATTTTCCGGCGCGTGTCCGACAATGCGCCCGTGCTGGTCATCGCCAGCGGCGCCAACCGCGTCGACGAGGCCAAGGTCGCCGCCCGGGTGGGCGAGCTGGCCAAGGCCGATGCGAAGTTCGTGCGCGAGAGCACTGGCTATGCGATCGGCGGGGTGTGTCCCATCGGGCACGCCGTCAAGCCGGTCATGCTGCTGGACGAAGATCTCTTCGGGTACGAATCGCTATGGGCCGCCGCCGGGCATCCGCACGCGGTCTTCAATCTCACGCCGCGGCAGTTGGAAACCATGACGGGCGCTCCGGCGGCCGACGTGGCGCTGCGCTCCTGAACACGCGCCGGCCGCCCGGGAGGCGGGCCGGCGCCGTGGCACATTATTGCAGCAGTTGCAGCCGGCTCTTGGCCGTGTTGGCCGCGGGCGTGGTGGGGTAGTCGCGCACGATGCGCTGCAGCGTGGTCTTGGCGCCAGCGCGGTTGTTCAGTTCGATCTGGCTGCCCGCGATCACCAGCAGGGCGTCGGGCGCGCGCGCGTCCTGCGGCGACTTCTGCACCATGGCGGTGAGCTGCTCGATGGCGCCCTTGAAATCCTTCACGGCATAGCGGCTGCTGCCCAGGTAGAACTGGGCGCTGGGCGCAAGCTGGCTGTTGGGGTAGAGGGCGATGAAGGCGGCCAGCGATTCGGCTGCTTCCTTGTATTGGCCCTTGCGGAACAGGTCGATGGCGCCGTCGTAGGCGGCCTGCTCCTGCGCGTCGCCGGCCGCCGCGCCGGGCGGGTTGGCCGAACCTGCCGCCGCGCCGCCGTTGGCGGCGGGCTGCTGCCGCGACACCAGCTCGAGCTGGTCGCGCAATTGGGCGATTTCCTGCTGCAAGGACTGGATCTGGTCGGCAAGCTGCAGCCGCGCGCGCTGATTCTGCTCGTTCTGCTGCTGGACTTGCGCGCGCAGGTCCAGGATGGCCTTGCGGGCTTCATCGTCGGAAAAAGCATGAGCGGGCAGGGCCAGTGCCGCCAGCATCAGGCCGGTGGCCGCCATGAGGGGACGCAGGGACAGAACGGTATCGCGCATAAGAAATTCCCGGGTGTAAAAACAAAAGCGCCGGAACGGCCGGATGACCGTCCCGACGCGTCGTGGGGCCTAGAACAATGCGGAGTTGCGCTTAACGCTGATAAACGATATCGGCGCGGCGGTTTTCCGCAAAATCGGCTTCCGACGTACCAGTCGCCTTCGGCTTTTCCTTGCCGAAGCTGATGGTTTCGATCTGGTTGTCGCTGACGCCCAGCAGGGTCATCATGCGACGGACCGCATCGGCGCGGCGCTGGCCCAGGGCCAGGTTGTATTCGGCGCCGCCGCGCTCGTCGGTGTTGCCTTCGATCTTGATCTTCTGCTGCGGGTGCGAGGTCAGGTAGCGGGCATGGGTTTCCACCAGGCCGCGGTACTGGTCCGACACCGTGTAGCTGTCGAAGTCAAAGTATACCGAGCGCTGTTGCGCCAGGATGCTTTGGGGGTTGAAGGGATCAAGAATCTGGCCGGAAGCCGAGGATCCTTGGCCAGCGCCTCCGCCCTTACCCGCGTTTTCGTCGAGAGGGACGGAGCTGCAAGCTGCCAGCGTGGCAGCCAGAGCGGCGATGGTTAGGCTTTTGGCAATGCGCGACTTCATGATAGTTCCTTTGCAAAGAGAGTCACACGTGTTATCGGGTAAATGGGCCCCAAGTCGGTTCACGTATTTCCCCGTTCAGTACCGAAAGCGTTTGCCGTACGCGGCCATCGCTCGAGACACCTGCAAGGACGCTACGGCCGTTCTGCACGGCGGCGTAAAGGACTTGCATGCCATTGGGCGCGAAACTCGGCGACTGGTCATCACGTCCGTCAGTGAGCAGAGTTTCGGAACCGCTGGACAGGTTCAACGAGGCGATACGAAACGCGCCGTCGCGTCTTGCAACGTACAGCAACGTCGATCCGTCCGGGGAAATTCGGGGTGAGATGTTGTAACTACCATTAAACGTGAGACGGCGAGCGTCGCCGCCATCGAGGCCGGTCTGATAGATCTGCGGCCCACCGCTGCGGTCACTGGTAAAGATAATGGAACGGCCGTCGGGCGTAAAGGTCGGTTCGGTGTCAATGCCCGGAGAACGCGTAACTCGCTTCATATTCGAGCCGCCGGCGGCGCTAACGATGTAAATTTGCGACAACCCGTCGCGCGTCAGGGCCACGGCGAGTTGCGTGCCGTCGGGCGACCAGCCGGGGGCGCTGTTGTTGCCCTTGAAGTTCGCCACCGGCACGCGGGCGCTGGTGGCCAGCGTATGCACGTACACCACGGGCTTGCCGGACTCGAAGCTCACATAGGCCAGCTTGCTGCCGTCGGGCGACCAGGAAGGCGAGATGATCGGCTCGCGCGAACGCAGGGCCACTTGCGGGTTCTGGCCGTCGGCGTCGGCCACCTGCAGTTCGTAGGTGTTGCCGCGCTTGAGCACATAGGCGATGCGGGTCGAGAACACGCCGCGCACGCCGGTGATCTTTTCGTAGATGCGGTCGGCGATCTGGTGCGCCACGCGGCGCAGTTCCTGTTCCGTGCCCGAGAAGGCCACGCCGTCGAGCTGGCCCTTCTTGACCGTGTCGGCCAGGCGGTAGCGCACGTCGTAGCGGCCGTCGGGGCCGCGCGAGATGCTGCCGTAAGCGATGAAGTCGGCGCCCTTGCCGCGCCAGTCGTCGTACGAAATGGGCGAGTCCACGTTCAGGCCGGAACCCGCGGCGTTGATGAGGCGGAACTGGCCCGTGCGGGTCAGGTCGGCGCGGATGACCTCGGCCAGGGCGCGCCCGTGCGCGTCGTCCACGGCGAAATCGGCGATTGCCACGGGGTACTGGGTGGCGCCCGTGCCGGAAATGTCCACGCGCAGTTGGGCCTGGGCGGGCTTGATGGCCATCAGGCAGGCCAGCGCCAGCATGAACAGGCCGAGTCCGTACGATCGCCAAAGGGCGAGGAAAGGAGCTCGTCGGCTGTAGGCGGGAGTCATGATCAGCAATCTCCTGTCAGTCATACATTCTGTAGACAACGTCAATGATGGGCTCGTAGCGGCCGGTCGAAGGCTTGGGGAAGGGGTTGCAGCGGCGGATGCCGGTCTCGACCGCGCGGTCGAAGCCCGGGATGCCGGACGAACTCGTCAGCGTAACGCCATTCACCTTCCCGTCAGAACCTAACTGTACCCGGTATTGCGCGGTGGGGTTCTCCGAGCCGCGGCGAGGCGGAGGCGGATAGGCCACCCCCGGCTGCACGCAGGCGCGGACCTTCGCGCCGTAGCCGCTGTCGCGTCCGCCGCCCGCCTGATTGCGGTCGGCCGTGCCGCCCGGAATGCCGGCGGCGCCCAAGGCGTCGTTGCGGAAGGCTTCCTTCAGGGCCTTGTCGGCGCGCCTTCTTGGCGGCCTCTTCCTTGGCCTTCTTTTCGGCAGCCGCTTTCTCGGCCGCGGCCTTTTCGGCGGCGGCTTTCTCGGCCGCCGCTTTCTCGGCGGCGGCTTTTTCCGCGGCGGCCTTCTTGGCGGCTTCTTCCTTGGCCTTCTTCTCGGCGGCGGCCTTCTCGGCTGCCGCCTTCTGCGCCGCCTCTTCCTTGGCCTTCTTCTCGGCAGCGGCCTTTTCAGCCGCGGCCTTCTCGGCGGCCTGGCGTTCCTGTTCCAGGCGTTTCTTTTCCTTCAGCTCGGCCTGCTTGCGCTCTTCTTCGAGGCGCGCCTTTTCCTTGGCCGCCTCGGCAGCCGCGCGGGCTTTTTCCTCTTCCTCGCGCTTCTTCTTGGCTTCCTGCAGGGCGATTTCGGGATCGGCTTCGGCCTTGGGCTGTTCCTGCGGCTTGGTTTCCGGCGGCGGCGGGGGCGGCGGCTCGGGCTTGGGCTCCGGTTCGGGTTCCGGCTTGGGCTCGGGCTGCGGCTTCGGCGGCTCGGGCTGCGGCTGGGGCGGGGGCGATACCGGCGAGTTGCCGTCCGCCCACAGTTCGACCTGGACGGGGCCGGGGTTCTCGGAATGCCAGTTCACGCCCAGGATCAGGGCCACCAGCAGCAGCAGGTGGACCGCCACGGCCAGAATCAGGGAGTTCCGGTTGTCGTTGGTGGGCGGGGGGACCGGCTTTTCGCTGCGGTGTCGGATGAGGGGTGGCGTCATGAGCGTTGCATGCCGGCCAGGCCGGCGGGGGAGCGTCGCATTAGCGTTTCTTGGCGGGAGCGGACTGCGAGGATGCGCCGGATTGGGACTGATCCACCAGCAGCCCCAGGCGGGTGATGCCGTTGGTGCGGAGTTCGTCCATGACCTTTACGACCGACTCGTAGGGCACTTTGCCGTCCGCCGCGATGACGACCGGCGTCTCGGCGGTGATGCGCGAGCGCACCTGCGCCACCAGCTCGGGGCGGGCGATGTCCTGAGGCGTGGCGCCGGGCTCGCGCATGCGCAGGGCGATCTTGCCGTCTTCGGAAATCTGGACTTCCAGCGGCTTGACCGGCACTTCCGACGCCGCGCCCACGGAGGGGAGCTGGATCAGTCCGGGCGTGATGAGGGGGGCGGTCACCATGAAGATGACCAGCAGCACCAGCATCACGTCGATGTACGGCACCACGTTGATGTCGGACTTCATGCGGCGGCCGGCGCGGCCGCGCGAGCTTACCGAGGGCATTAGCGCACCTGCCTTTGCAGAATGTTCAGGAACTCGTCGACGAAGCTGTCGAAGCGGATGGACAGGCGATCGATGTCATTCGTGTAGCGGTTGTAGGCCACCACCGCGGGAATGGCGGCGAACAGGCCGATGGCGGTGGCGATCAGGGCTTCGGCGATGCCGGGGGCCACCGAGGCCAGCGTGGCCTGCTGCATGTTGGACAGGCCGATGAAGGCGTGCATGATGCCCCACACCGTGCCCAGCAGGCCAATGTATGGCGACACCGAGCCGGCCGAGGCCAGGAAGTTGAGGTGCGATTCCAGGGCGTCCATTTCGCGCTGGTAGGCGGCGCGCATGGCGCGGCGGGGACCGTCCAGGATCGCCGTGGCGTCGCCGCCGGGACTGCTGCGGCGGGCCTTGAGGAATTCGGTCATGCCGGCGTCGAAGATGCGGGCCAGCGCGCCCTGCTCGTCGCGGCGCGACGCCACCGCCTGCTGCAGCATGGAGAGGTCGCCGCCCGACCAGAAATCGTCTTCGAAGCGGCGGGTCTGCTCGTTGGCCCGCTTGATCGCCATCCGCTTGGCGAAGATGTACGTCCAGGACATGATCGAGATGCCCAACAGAATCAACATAATCAGCTGAACCGGCACGCTGGCGTGCGAAATCAGCGAAAGCAACGACATGTCGTTGGTGACTTGCATGGTTATTCCTGAATGAATTCCAGTTTTGCGCGAAGGTCGGCCGGAAGTTCCGTCGGCCGCATATGGATGGCATCGACGCAGCAGACTTGGATATTGCCCTCGGCGAGCAGTTCCCCGTTGCGTTCAGCGCGCTGCGCGAAGTGTATCGAAGCGCGGCCCAGTCGTGTAACCCGGCTGCGTATGGTAAGCAAATCGTCGAGCCGCGCCGGCTTGCGGTAGGCCATGTCCAGCGAGCGGACGACAAAGAGCCGCTGCTCGCCGGCGGCCAGCGCCGACTGGTTGACGCCCAGTTCGCGCAGCCACTCGGTGCGTGCGCGTTCCAGGAACTTGAGGTAATTGGCGTAGAAAACCACCCCTCCCGCGTCGGTGTCTTCGTAGTAGACACGTATCTGCAGGAGGGATTCGGCGGACTTCGTTGCGGTCACGATAGGCAGTCTGGCGGACGAAAGTCCGTAGTAACTATAGGGTTAGAGGGTGTCCAGCTTGGTCAGCACCTGTTCCAGGGCGCCTTCCACGGGAATCCGGGCTGCCTCGGTTTCCCGGCGGGCCTGCAATTCCACCACACCCTCGGCCAGGCCGCGTTCTCCAACTGTTACGCGCAGGGGCACGCCTATCAGTTCCCACTCCGCGAACATGACGCCGGGGCGGGCGTCGCGGTCGTCCAGCACCACGTCCACGCCGCGCGCGAGCAGCGATTCGTACAGCCGGGTGGCGGTGTCACGCACCGTTTCACTTTTGCCCCAGCCCACCGGGCAGATCACCACCTCGAACGGCGCGAGCGCGCGAGGCCAGATGATGCCGCGGGCGTCGTGGTTCTGCTCGATGGCCGCGCCCACGATGCGGGTGATGCCGATGCCGTAGCAGCCCATTTCCAGGACGGCGGGCTTGCCGGTTTCGTCCAGGAACGTGGCCTTCAGCGCCTCGGAGTACTTCTTGCCCAGGTAGAAGACGTGGCCCACCTCGATGCCGCGCTGGATGGAAAGCGTGCCCTTGCCGTCCGGCGCGGGGTCGCCCTCGACCACGTTGCGCAGGTCGGCCACCCGCTCGGGCTCGGGCAGGTCGCGTCCCCAGTTCACGCCGCGCAGGTGGTAGTCTTCCTTGTTGGCGCCGCAGACGAAGTCGGACATGTTCGCCACGGTGCGGTCGGCGATGACGTGCACCGGCTTGGCCGTCTTGACCGGGCCCAGGTAGCCGGGCTTGCAGCCGAAGTGCTCCACGATCTCGGCCTCGGTCGCGAAACGGAAGCCGGCCAGGCCGGGCAGCTTGCCCGCCTTGATCTCGTTCAGCTCGTGGTCGCCGCGCAGCATCAGCAGCCAGATTTCCACCTTGCCCTTTTCGCCGTCGGTGGCCAGCACGATGGATTTCAGCGTGCGCGCGAGCGGCAGGTCCAGCAGCTTGGCGACGTCTTCGCATTTGGCCGCGCCCGGCGTGGGCACCTCGGCCATCGCCTCGGCCGGCGCGGCGCGCTCGGCGATCAGGCTGACCGCCTCGGCCAGTTCGATGTTGGCCGCGTAGTCGGTTTCGGCGTTGTAGACCAGCAGGTCTTCGCCGGTGTCGGCGATGACCTGGAACTCGTGGCTGCGCGTGCCGCCGATGGAGCCGGTGTCGGCGGCCACGGCGCGGAATTCCAGCCCCAGGCGCCCGAAGATGCGCATGTAGGCTTGATACATATTGTCATAACTGCGCTGCGCGCCGGCCTCGTCGCGGTCGAAGGAGTAGGCGTCCTTCATGGTGAATTCGCGCCCGCGCATCAGCCCGAAGCGCGGCCGGCGCTCGTCGCGGAACTTGGTCTGGATGTGATAGAAGTTCAGGGGCAGCTGGCGGTAGCTGTGGATCTCGTTGCGCGCGATGTCCGTGATGACTTCCTCGGACGTGGGCTGCAGCACGAAGTCGCGCTGGTGGCGGTCTTTGATGCGCAGCAGCTCGGGGCCGTACTGCTCCCAGCGGCCGGACTCCATCCAGAGCTCGGCGGGCTGCACCACCGGCATCAGCAGCTCGATGGCGCCGGCGGCGTTCATTTCCTCGCGGACGATGGCTTCCACCTTGCGGATCACCTTCAGACCCAGCGGCATGTAGGTGTAGATGCCGCCCGCCAGCTTGCGGATCATGCCCGCGCGGGTCATGAGCTGGTGGCTGGCGACCTCGGCTTCGGCGGGGGCTTCTTTCAGGGTGTTGATATGGTAGTTGGATGCGCGCATGTTTAAAGGTGGCAGCAGATACGTATAATCGTCCGTAATTGTATTGAATTCGGTGGGGGTGGCCCATGCTTGACCGCGAAGGCTACCGTCCCAATGTCGGCATCATTCTCGTAAACAACAGAAACGAGGTCTTTTGGGGCAAGCGGATCCGGGAACATGCCTGGCAGTTCCCGCAGGGCGGCATCAAATACGGCGAAAGCCCGGTGCAGGCCATGTATCGCGAACTCCATGAAGAGGTGGGCCTGAAGCCCGAGCATGTCCGTATTTTGGGGCGTACACGCGATTGGTTACGGTATAACGTGCCCGATCACTTCGTCCGGCGTGAGTGGCGCGGCCACTATAAAGGACAAAAGCAGATTTGGTTCCTGTTGCGCCTGGTCGGCCGCGACAGCGATGTGTGCTTGCGCGCGACGCAGCATCCGGAATTCGACGCCTGGCGCTGGAGCCAGTACTGGGTGCCGCTGGATGCCGTGATCGAATTCAAGCGCGACGTCTACACCCAGGCCCTGAACGAGCTTTCCTCTATCCTTTTCCGGCGCCACCACGAAACCCGCTACCTGCGCCAGCGCGTGCACGGACCGCGGGCGGCAGAGAATTTGCCCGAAGGAACGGACGGTCATGCGCATATTGCTGGTTGAAGACGAACAGGACATGGCCTCCTGGCTCATGCGCGCGCTCGCGCAAAGCGGCTTCGTGCCGGATCATGCTCCCGATGCGCGCACCGCCGAAGCCTTCATGGCCGGCACCGAGTACGACGCCATCGTCATGGACCTGCGCCTGCCCGACAAGCATGGCCTGGTGGTGCTGCGCGAGATGCGCAACCGCGACGACCGCACGCCCGTGCTCCTGCTCACCGCGCAGGGTGCGCTCCAGGACCGCGTGCGCGGCCTCAACCTGGGCGCCGACGATTTCCTTACCAAGCCGTTCGCCCTCGAAGAGCTCGAGGCGCGGCTGACGGCGCTGGTGCGGCGCAGCCGGGGCCGCCAGCATCCCCGGCTCCAGTGCGGCTCGCTTTCCTACGACAGCGAGAGCCGCGCCTTCACGCTGGACGGCTCCCTGCTTTTCCTGACCCCGCGCGAACACGCGGCGCTGGCGGCCCTGCTGACCCGCAGCGGCTATCCGGTGGACAAGTCGCAGCTCTTCGGCAAGGTCTTCACCCACGACAGCGAAGCCAATCCGGACGCCATCGAGGTCGTGCTGCATCGGCTGCGCAAGAAGCTGGCCGGCAGCGACGTGCGCATCGTCACCGTGCGCGGGCTGGGCTACATGCTCGAAAGCGTGGCCAGCGAATCCGCCGACACGTGAGCCTGCGCATTCCGGGCATGCCGCGCGTGGGCATCCGCGCGCTGCTCATCCTCCTGCTGCTGCCCGGCGTGGTGGCGCTGCTGGTCATCGACAGCCTGAACGACTACCGC
The DNA here is from genome assembly GCF_001270295.1 of Achromobacter sp. DMS1. Classification (NCBI taxonomy): domain Bacteria; kingdom Pseudomonadati; phylum Pseudomonadota; class Betaproteobacteria; order Burkholderiales; family Alcaligenaceae; genus Achromobacter; species Achromobacter sp. DMS1. The sequence goes on from NZ_LHSJ01000009.1 coordinate 20,344, forward strand.
ACCCTGGCGGAAATCACCAACGAAGCCTATGACAGCGCCCTGGTGGAGCCGGCGCGCGTGCTCGAAAGCAGCCTCGAATTCACGCCCTCGGGCGAGCTGCAGGTGGCTACGCCGCTGTACGCGCAGGTGATGCTGGAATCGCGCGCTGGCCTGCGCAAGTATTTCCGCATGGAGGAAATCTCCCCGCCGCTGCCCGACGGTTCCCCCGTGCCGCAGGAGCAGGGCAAGACGCTGCTGGGCATGCCCGACATGCCGCGTCCGCCCGTCTGGCCGCGCGCCAACGGCCAGCCCGTTTTCTACGACAGCGTTTACCGCAACGATCCCGTGCGCGTGGTGTCGGTGCTGCGCGACCTCTACTACCACGGCCGCCACCGCCAGGTCCTGGTGCTGGTGGCGGAAAGCACCGGCAAGCGCATCGAGGCCGAAGACCGGGCGCGCCGCCAGGAGATCCTGCGCGATGCGCGCATGCTCGCCCTGGTGGTGCTTCTCGTATGGTGGGGCGTGTCGTGGGCGCTCAAGCCGCTGCGCCGCCTGCGCGCCGACATCCGGGGGCGGCGCCCCGATGACCTCACGCCGCTCGACGCCTCGCGCGTGCCCAGCGAAGTGGCGCCGCTGGTCGAGGCCGTCAACCATCACATCGCGCGCTACCGGCGCGTGCTCGACGAGCAGTCGCACTTCCTGGCCGACGCCTCGCACCAGTTGCGCACGCCGCTGGCCATCATGCTGACCCAGGCGCAGTACGCGCTGCGCGAGCCCGATCCGGCGCGGGCGCGCGAGGGCCTGCGCGCCATCGTCGACCAGTTGGGCCGCACGCGCCGCCTGACCGAGCAACTGCTTTCGCTGGCGCACGCCAACCAGGCCGAGGCGCCGCCGCGCCAGCTTCTCGACCTGAACGACGTGTCGCGCGAGGTGGTGCTCCAGTACCTGCCGCTGGCCCACGAGAGGCAGCAGGATCTCGGCTGGGTGCAGGCGGGGTCGGAAGAGGGCAGGGAACTCGCCGCCATCGTATGCGGCAACGAGGCCGAGCTGCACGAGGCGCTGTCCAACCTCGTGCACAACGCCATCAACTATGCGGGCCCCGGCGCGCGCATCACCGTAGGCGTGGGGCTGGCGGGCGAGCGCGCCGAGGTCTCGGTGGCCGACAACGGCCCCGGCCTGGACCCCGTGCTGCGCGAGCGCGCCTTCTCGCGCTTCGAGCGGGTCGGCACCGACAAGCCGCTTTCCTCGTCCGGCTCGGGCCTGGGGCTGGCCATCGCGCGGGCCTATGCCCGCCGCAACGGCGGCGATATCGAACTGCGCGACGGAGAACCCAACGCCCGGGGCGGCGTGGGCCTGGCCGTGCTGTGGCTGCCCCGCGGCGCCCACGGTTTCGCCGTTTCCGCGCGCGGCCGAAGCCTAGCCCGCCCGCGTCCCGCGCCGTCCCGAAAGAGCGTGCCGGCTTCCGCGCCGATACGTGCCTTCCCGTTCCGCGTTGCTTCCGCTTTCAAAAAAGCCGCCCGTCCCGCCCGCGACGCGATCAGGGATTACCCCCGGATTCAGGAAGCAGACAGTCTATAGAAAGCGGATTAGCAGCTTCCTTCCGTAATCTGCCTGCCGGCCTGTCGTCAAGGGCCGGGCGGCGATCGTCCCGAGCGCCGCATCGAGGGCCGGCACGGCCCTGCATCTGGAGGATGGAAGTGCAAACATCAAATAGAAAGGACTACTACGGGGGCGCCCTGATGGTCCTGATCGGCCTGGGGGCGATCTACGGGGGCACCGGTTACCACATCGGCACATTGAGCCATATGGGACCGGGATTCTTTCCGGCCGCGCTGGGCGGACTGCTCGCGCTCACGGGGCTGCTGATCGCCATGTCGGCGCGCAGCAGCGGCGGCGACGAAGCGGAAGCGCCGGTCGAGGGCCATCCGCACGGCCTGCCCGACCTGCGCGGCGGCATCTGCATCCTGCTGGGCATCCTGGCGTTCCTGCTGCTGGGCCACTACGGCGGCCTGCTGCCGGCCACCTTCGCCATCGTTTTCATTTCCGCCCTGGGCGACCGGACCAACACGATCAAGCAGGCCTTGCTGCTGTCGGTGGGCATGTCCGTCATCGCGGTGGTCGTTTTCTGGTGGGCGCTGCAACTGCAGCTTCCGCTCTTTCGCTGGGGCTGATGCGCCATGATTTCCCAATCCCTGACTGACCTCTGGTACGGCTTCGGCGTTGCCTTCCAGCTCCACAACCTGATGTGGTCGTTCTTCGGCGTGCTGGTGGGCAACCTCATCGGCGTGCTGCCCGGCATGGGCGCGCTGTCGGCCATTTCGATTCTGCTGCCGCTCACCTACGTGATGCATCCCGTGCCCGCCATTCTCATGCTGGCCGGCATCTTCTACGGCTCGCAGTACGGCGGCGCCATTGGCGCGATCCTGCTCAACCTGCCTTCGCACCCGCCGCACGCGGTGACCTGCCTGGACGGCTACCCCATGACCAAGCAGGGCAAGGGGGGCACGGCGCTGGGCATCACGATGATCTGTTCCTTCTTCGCGGCCTCGGTGGGCATCATCGTCATGATCTTCGCCTCGCCGCTGCTGGTGGAAGTGGCGTTCAAGTTCGGCCCGACGGAGATCTTCTCCATCATGCTGCTGGGCCTGCTGGCCGGGGCCACGATGTCGCGCGGCTCGCCGCTCAAGGGTGTGGCCATGACCATCTTCGGCCTCATGTGCGGCGTGGTGGGCACGGACGTCAACACGGGCACCATCCGCTTTTCGTTCGGGCTGCTCGACCTCTCCGACGGCCTGGAGCTGGTGGCCATTTCCATGGGCCTGTTCGGCGTGGCCGACTTCCTGATGAGCGTCAACCGCATGTCCATCATCGGCAGCGGCGCCAAGCTCAGCCTGCGCGACATGCGCCCGTCGCGCCAGGAACTGAAAAAAGCCTTCTGGCCCATGGTTCGCGGCACCATGGTGGGCACGGTCTTCGGCGCCATGCCCGGCACCGGCCCGACCATCACTACCTTCGTGGCCTATGCGCTGGAGCGCAAGGTGTCCAAGACGCCCGAGAAATTCGGCACCGGCATGATCGCCGGCGTGGCCGCGCCCGAGGCGTCCTCGCATTCCAAGACGCAGGTCGACTTCATTCCCACGATGAGCCTGGGCATTCCCGGCGACGCCGTAATGGCGCTGATCCTGGGCGCGCTGCTGATCCAGGGCATCCAGCCCGGTCCCCAGCTCATCACCGAGCACCCGGACATCTTCTGGGGCCTGATCGCCAGCTTCTGGGTGGGCAACGTGCTGCTCATGGTGCTCAACGTGCCGCTGATCGGCGTGTGGGTGAAACTGCTGCAGGTGCCGTACCGCTACCTGTTCCCGTCCGCGCTGTTCTTCATCGCGGTGGGCGTGTTCAGCACCCAGAACAACCTTTTCCAGATCTGGGAAGTGCTGGCCTTCGGCGTGATCGGCGCGATCCTGATGTCGCTGGATTTCTCCGTGGCGCCGATCCTGCTGGGCTTCGTGCTGGGCCCCATGGTGGAAGAGAACTTCCGCCGCGCGCTGCTGCTGTCGCGCGGCGACCTGTCGGTGTTCGTCGAGCGTCCCATCAGCGCGTGGTTCATCGCCGCCAGCGCGCTGCTCATCCTGGTGCAGGTCTGGGCCTTTGTCCGGCGCGGCCGCGGCAAGGGCAAGAAGCCCTTGGCCGTTCCGGCCGCCTGACGCGGCCGCCGCCGTGCGGCAATCGAACGGCCCGGCCCTGTGAACTGGCCCCCGAAAGTTGGACGAATCCAACCTTCGGGGGTTTTTGCATTTGATCCGCTTGCGCCGGGCCGTTTGCTTTGCGCGCCGCGATCCCTCATGCTTGCGTTTCCGTAGGCCCGAATTTTCTTCCGACGCCCATGCACATTCTTTTCGCCTGTCCGCATCACGACCCCGACGCCTGGGTTCCGCTGCTGCAAGCCGCCATGCCCGGCTGCCGCATTTCCGTCTGGAACCCCGAGGGGCCGCCCTCCGGCGCGCAGGCCGCGCTGGTCTGGCGTCCGCCGGCCGAGCTTTTCGCCCACGAAACCGGGCTGCACACGCTCTTCAATCTCGGCGCCGGCGTCGACGCGCTGCTCAAGATGCCCGAGATTCCGCCGCACGTGCGCATCGTTCGCCTCGAAGACGCGGGCATGGCGGTGCAGATGGCGGAGTACGCGCTGTATGCGCTGCTGCGCGTCGCGCGCGACTTCGAAGCCTTCGACCAGGCGCAGGCCCGGCAGCACTGGGACACGCGCGACGGCACGCGCCAGGCCGACTGGCCCGTGGGGCGTGCTGGGCCTGGGCCAAGTGGGCGCGCGCGTGGCCGCCGTGCTGGCCGATTTCGGCTATCCCGTGGCCGGTTGGGCCCGCACGCCGCGCGAGATTCCCGGCGTGGAGGTCTACGCGGGCCGCGAGGCCCTGCCGGATTTCCTGGCGCGCACCCGCTTCCTGATCAACGTGCTGCCGCTTACCCCCGACACGCAGGACATCCTCAACCGCGACACCCTCTCGCGCCTGCTGCCGGGCGCGCACCTGGTCAACGTGGGGCGCGGCGAGCATCTGGTCGAGGAAGACCTGGTCGCCATGCTGGAAGAGGGCGAGATCGCGGGCGCCACGCTGGACGTCTTCCGCACCGAGCCCCTGCCGGCCGACCATCCGTTCTGGCGCGATCCGCGCGTGCACGTCACCCCGCACATCGCCGCCCGCACCCTGCGCGACGAAAGCATCGCGCAGATCGCCGGCAAGGTGGCGGCTCTCATGCGCGGCGAAGCCATTACCGGCGTGGTGGAGCGCGGACGGGGCTATTGAACGGCCGGAGCGGGCCAGGCTTTTCGGAGCCGGCGCGTCCTAGTCTTCGTTCGCGGCGGGCAGGCGCTCCATGCGCTGGTAGGTTTCGGGCAGGCGCTGCGAAAGAAAATCGAGCAGCGTGCGCACGGCTGGCATCATGCCCCGGCGCGACGGATAGATGCAGTGCACGATGCCTTCGGGAGACTGCCATTGCGGCAGCACCTGCACGAGCTGTCCGCGCCGCAGCGCCTCGCGCGTGGCGATCGATGGCAGCAGGGCGATGCCGCGCCCGCGCACCGCGGCGGTGGTCAGCACGATGAAGTCGTTGCACGAAAGCTGGGGCTTGAGGTCCAGCACGACCTCTTCGCCCTTGTCGTTGCGCAGCGGCCAGTGCACTTCGCTCTGCGGATCGCTGAAGCTGAGCGTGATGTGCGAGGCCAGGTCCTGGGGCGTCTCGGGCGCGCCATGGCGCTGTACGTAACCCGGGCTGGCCACCAGCGTGCCGCGCGCCGTTCCCAGGCGGCGCACCACGAGTTCGGCGTCGGTATCGAGCTTGGTGCGCACCCGCAGCGCCAGGTCCACGCCTTCGCGGATGAGGTCCACGCGGCGGTTCGTCACCAGCAGCTGCACCGAAATCGCCGGCCAGGCGTCGAGAAACTCGGGCAGGATGGGCGCAGCACGTCCTGGGCAATGGAAACGGGGCAGCTGACGATCACGGGTCCGGCCGGCTCGGCCTGCAGCTGCCGCATGGCGTCTTCGGCCGCGCGTGCGGAGGCGGCCATTTCCTTGCAATACCGCAGATAGCGTTCTCCCGCCGCGGTAAGGCGCAACCGCCGGGTGGTCCGCTGCAGCAGCCTCACGCCGAGGTTTTCTTCCAGATGCGAAATCCGGCGCGACAGGCGCGACTTCGGGATGTCCAGCACCCGGGCCGCGGCGCTGAAACCGCCTTGCTCCACCACCTGGGAGAAATAATAGAGATCGTTGAGGTCTTGCATGGCTGTTCTATCAGTGGAACGAACAGTTCATCATACCCCTGTTTATGTAAATAATTCGAGGGTCTACAGTGGAGCCCATGCCTGCGCAGCCGCCGGTCCGATCGCCGGCGCCGGGCGACCGAACCTGGAGATATCCCTCATGCATACCCTCGTCATCCTGTCCTCGATTCTTGGCGAGCGCTCCCACAGCCGGAAGCTGGCCGATCACCTGGTCCTGCGCGTGAAGCAGGGCGATCCCGCCGCGCGCATTACCGTGCGCGACCTGGCGGCCGATCCCATTCCGTACTTCGACGGAGCCGCCGCGGGCGCGCTCTTCACGCCGCCGGAAACCCGCAGCGTGGAGCAGCAACGCATCGTCGAGCGCAGCGACGCGCTGGTGGCCGAGCTGATGCAGGCCGACCGTATCGTTTTCGCCGTGCCTGTCTACAACTTCAGCCTGCCTGCGCAGTTCAAGAGCTACCTCGACCAGGTGGCCCGTGCGGGAGTCACGTTCCGTTATACGCCAGAGGGCGTGCCCGAAGGGCTGGTAAAGGGCAAGGAAGTCGTCGTGCTGACGTCGCGGGGCGGCAAGGCCGCGGGCACGGCGTCCGACACGCTGACGCCGTACCTGCGCCAGATACTGGGCTTTCTGGGCATGGACAACGTGACGTTCATCGCCGCCGAAGGCATGGCGATGGGCGAGGCGTCGGTGCTGGAAGGGCTCGCCCAGGCGCGGGAACGCATCGACGCGCTCGGCCTGCACGCGCCCGTCGACGGCCTGCAGGCTGCCTGAAGCCCGGCGGCGGCCTCGCGCCGGTGCGGGGCCGGGTTTGCCGGAGCGCGGGTCAGTCGCGCAGGCGCTTGATGAGGCTGGAGGTGTCCCAGCGGCCGCCGCCCATTTTCTGCACATCGCCATAGAACTGGTCGACCAGGGCCGTCAGGGGCAGGCGCGCGCCGTTGTTGCGGGCCTCGGCCAGCACCAGCCCCAGGTCTTTGCGCATCCAGTCCACGGCAAAGCCGAAGTCGAACTTGTCGTCGACCATCGTGCCGCCGCGGTTCTCCATTTGCCAGCTCTGCGCCGCGCCCTTGCTGATGACATCGAGCACCAGCTTCATGTCGAGTCCGGCGGCCTGGCCGAACGCAATGGCTTCCGACAAGCCCTGCACGATGCCCGCGATGCAGATCTGGTTGACCATCTTGGCGAGCTGGCCTGCGCCCGGCGCGCCCACCAGCGTGACCGCCCGGCCGAACGCCTCGGCCACCGGCTTGATGGCGTCGAACACCGCCTGCTCGCCGCCGCACATGATGGTCAGCACGCCGTTGACCGCGCCCGCCTGGCCCCCGGAAACGGGGGCATCCACGAAGTTGAGCCCCAGTTCCTTGGCCTTGGCGTACAGTTCGCGCGCCACGTCGGCCGAGGCCGTGGTGTGATCGACGAACACCGCGCCCGGGGCCATGCCCGCAAACGCGCCATCCGCGCCCAGCACCACGCTGCGCAGGTCGTCGTCGTTGCCCACGCAGGCGAACACGATTTGCGCGCCGGCCGCTGCCTCGCGCGGGGTGGGGGCGCTGCGCCCGCCGAATTCCTCGACCCAGGCCCGCGCTTTTCCAGGGCTGCGGTTGTAGACGGTCACGTCGTGCCCGGCGCGCGCCAGGTGGCCGGCCATGGGCAGCCCCATGACGCCCAGGCCCAGGAAGGCGACTTTCCGGGCCACGGTGGGTTCGTAGTTCTTGGTGCCGATCGATGCCATGCAGAAGGCTCCGCTTGATATGGGATGGTGAGAAAAGGCCGTAGGGCGAACAGCCCCTAACCTTAACGCAATCAAAAGCCCGCGGCGAGTCCGTCGCGGCGGCTGTCGCTGGCGCTCACGTAGCCGTCCACGGCGGGATCCCCCAGGCGCCAGATGAACTGGCCCGAGCCGAAATCCATATACGGATCGTCCATGCCTTCGAGCACGTGCCCGCGCACCCGCAAGCCCTGTGCCGCCTGGGCGGAAAGCGCCGGCTCCACGTCCACCGCCAGCCCGTGATTCCACTTCCACCGCGGCGCGTCGCAGGCGGCCTGGGGCTGCTGGCCGTAATCGAGCATGCGCACGAGCGCCTGCACCTGGCCTTGCGGCTGCATGTTGCCGCCCATGACGCCGAAGCTCATGAGCGGCGCGCCGTCGCGCATGAGAAACGCCGGAATGATGGTGTGGAAAGGCCGCTTGCCGCCCGCCACCACGTTGGGATGCGACGGTTCGGTGCTGAAGCCGCATCCGCGGTTCTGCAGGCTGACGCCCGTGCCCGGCACCACCACGCCCGACCCGAAGCCCATGTAGTTGGATTGGATGAAGCTCACCATCATGCCGCAGCGGTCCGCCGTCGTGAGATACACCGTGCCGCCTTGGGGCGCATGGCCGGCGGCGAAGTCCTGGGCGCGGTCCAGGTCGATGAGGCGGGCCCGCTGCGCCAGATAGGCGGGGTCCAGCATCTGCGCGGGCGTGACGCGCATGTGGCGCGCGTCGGCCACCTGGGCGTACACGTCGGCGAAGGCCAGCTTCACGGCTTCAATGAGGATGTGCTGGGTCTGGGGATGGTCGACGGGCCGCGACGCCAGGTCGAAGTGCTGCAGGATGCCCAGGGCGATCAGCGCCGCGATGCCCTGGCCGTTGGGGGGGATCTGGTGCACGGTGTGGCCGCGGTAGGCCATGCCGATGGGCTCGACCCACTGCGGCGCATAGTCGCCCAGGTCCGCCAGCGTGAGCGCGGCATCGTGCGCCTGGGCGTGAGCCACCAGCTTGTGCGCGGTTTCGCCCTCGTAGAAATCGCGGCCGGTGGTGGCGGCGATGCGCTTGAGCGTGTCGGCGGCGCCGCGCAGCACGAAGTGTTCGCCCACCTGCGGCGCGCGCCCGCGCGGCAGGAAGTGTTCGGCGAAGCCCGGCTGGGGCTGCAGCAGGTCGGCCTGCGCGGCCCACTTCCGCTGCACCACGGGACTTACCGCAAAGCCGCGTTCGGCATACTCGATGGCCGGCGCCAGGATGTCGGCAAACGCGAGCCGGCCCAGTTTTTCGTGCAACGCCGCCCAGCCTGCCACGCAGCCGGGCACCGTCACGCTGTCCCAGCCGCGCATGGGGATCCGCCCCTGGTGCTTGCGGCGGAAATAATCGGGGTTCCAGGCCGTGGGGGCGGTGCCGGAGGCGTTGAGCCCGTGCAGGCGGGAGCCGTCCCAGACGATGGCAAAGCAGTCCGAGCCCAGGCCGTTGCTGACCGGCTCGGTCAGCGCCAGCGTGGCCGCCGCGGCGATGGCCGCGTCCACGGCGTTTCCGCCCTGGGACAGGATGCGCAGTCCGGCCTGAGCGGCCAGGGGCTGCGAGGTTGCGACGATGTTGCGGGCAAATACTGGAATCCGCGTCGTGAGATAGGGGTTGCTCCAGTCGAAATTCATGGCGAACGATCGCTTGGGGGTAAACCCGTAGCTTAACGTAGAAGTCCGCCGGGGTTGCACATTTTGTAGCGCATTGTTTTTATTGGAAATTTGTGACGATGGCGCAAAAAGAAACCCCGGGGCGGGCCCCGGGGTTCCAGATCGCGTGGGACCGCCCGCGGGGCGGTCCGGAGCACGCGGATCAGTCTTCCTCGACGAAGGTTTCTTCGCGCTTCTTGCGGATGGCGGGCAGCGCCACCAGCACCACCAGGAACACCGCGATCGCCAGCAGGGTGGCCGACAGCGGGCGCGTCACGAAGGTGGAGAAGTCGCCGCGCGACAGCAGCAGGGCGCGACGGAAGTTTTCTTCCATCATGGGGCCCAGCACCAGGCCCAGCAGCAGCGGGGCGCCTTCGCACTTCAGCTTGGCCCACAGGTAGCCCACGATGCCGAAGATGGCGGTGGTGAAGATGTCGAACGAGTTGTAGTTCAGCGAATACACGCCGATCGTGCAGAACACCAGGATCGCCGGGAACAGGATGCGGTAGGGCACTTTCAGCAGCTTGACCCACAGGCCGATCAGCGGCAGGTTCAGCACCACCAGCATCAGGTTGCCGATCCACATGGAGGCGATCAGGCCCCAGAACAGCTCGGGGTGGCTGGTCATGACCTGCGGGCCGGGCTGGATGTTGTGGATGGTCATCGCGCCGACCATCAGGGCCATCACGGCGTTGCCCGGGATACCCAGGGTCAGCAGCGGGATGAACGAGGTCTGCGCGGCGGCGTTGTTGGCCGACTCGGGGCCGGCCAGGCCCGCGGGGTGGCCCTTGCCGAAGCGCTCCGGATTCTTGGAGATCTTCTTTTCCAGCGTATAGGAGGCGAACGAGGACAGCACCGCGCCGCCGCCCGGCAGGATGCCCAGCGCCGAACCCAGCGCCGTGCCGCGGACCACGGCCGGGGCCGCTTCCTTGAATTCCTGCTTGTTGGGGTACAGCGAGCCGATCTTGTCGGTGATGTCGACGCGGTTTTCCTTCTGCTCGAGGTTGGTCATGATTTCGGCGAAGCCGAACACGCCCATGGCCACGATGGCGAAGTCGATGCCGTCCTGCAGCTCGGGGATGCCGAAGTCATAGCGCGCCACGCCCGAGTTCACGTCGGTGCCCACCATGCCCAGCAGCAGGCCGAGGATGATCATCGCGATGGCCTTGGGCAGCGAGCCCGAAGCCAGCACCACGGCGCCCACCAGGCCCAGGCACATCAGCGAGAAGTATTCCGCAGGGCCGAACTTGAAGGCGACCTCGGCCAGCGGGGGCGCGAAGGCGGCCAGCAGCAGGGTGGCCACGCAGCCGGCGAAGAACGAACCCAGCGCGGCGATGGCCAGCGCGGCGCCCGCGCGTCCGTTGCGCGCCATCTGGTGCCCGTCCAGCACCGTCACCACGGCGGACGTTTCGCCCGGAAGCGCGACCAGGATGGCCGTGGTCGAGCCGCCATACTGCGCGCCGTAGTAGATGCCCGCCAGCATGATCAGGCCGGCCACCGGAGGCAGCACGTACGTGATCGGCAGCAGCATCGCGATGGTGGGAACCGGGCCGATGCCCGGCAGCACGCCGATCAGCGTGCCCAGAATGCAGCCCAGCAGGGCGTAGGCGAGGTTCTCGGGCGTGAACGCCACCGAGAAACCCATCATCAGGTGATCCAGCAATTCCATGACCGGTAGCTCCTTACTTAATTACCCAGAAACGACGGCCACAGCGGGAAGATGAGTCCCAGACCCTTGATGAACGCCAGATAGGTGAACACGACGAGGAAGATGCCGTTGGCGACAGCGACCTTGAGGTTGAACTCATGGCTGGCCATGCTGCAGATGACCACCAGCAGGAAGACCGAGATGTATACGCCCAGGAACTTCAGCACCAGGCCGTAGAAGATCACGGATCCGACGATGAGAAATACGATGCGCCAGTCGAACTTGTCGACATGCGTGTCTTCCGCGTTCTTGGAAAGCGAGCCCAGCAGGACGATCGCCCCCAGCAGCGCGAGCACCAGGCCCAGCCAGAAAGGAAAGTATCCCGGACCCATGCGGGCCGCGGTGCCCATTTGATAGCTCGTTGCGCCCCAGGCGAATCCCAGTCCGAGGGCGATGAACATCACCCCCGACCAGAAATCCTGTCGATTTCGTAGCTGCATGATTGGTTGGCTCCTGTTTACAGCATGTAGATGAAAAAACGGGTGGCGCTGCCGGGATGCCGAAAGACAAATGACAGGCACAAAAAAGGCACTTGGGCGTGCCATGAATTCTTATGAAAGCGAAGGCCGGGCTTCTTGAAAGGCCGAATGGTAATGGAGCGTCGGCATGCTGCAAACCCTGTAAGCTGTGTGAAAGCTTGGGGTTTTCCCTAAAATACGGGAACTCCTGACCCCCAAATGTTACGGGGCGGCCAGATTGAGGGCTATTTGAAAGCTAAGTGAAAGTTAGGCGAAAGAAAAGCGAAAGCGGCTGTGGCGGTTTCGGCGCGGCCGGCGGTTGCGGCGGTGCGGGCATGTTCGTTGCCGGCGCGCGCGGACGGGACCGCACGCTTTGGTTTTGTCCATCCGCCGCAAGGATGAATCCCTGGTTCCAACAGGACTTTTCCAGTGCGGCCGGAATCGGTTAACGTTCGCGCCGCGCGATAGCCCGCAGTAATCCCAGAGACATTTCCTACTGAATATTGCCGGGTTTCTCACCTTGCGTGAAGAGGCCCGATCAGGTTCAGGATGGTTTACGATAGCGCCCATGCTGCAAGACCTAGACCAACTCGCCGCCCGGATCGGGCAACTGGTGCAACGCACCCGGCAACTCCACGCCGAGCGTGACGCGTTGCGCGCACGCGTGAATGACTTCGAAGCGGAACAGCGCACGCTCAAGCAGCGGGCCGCCGAGCGCGAAGCCGAAATCACCGAGCTGCAAGCGAAGCTGCGCGATCACGACGGCGCCGTCAGCGCCATGCTGGAGCAGGCGCAGCAGGTCGAGTCTTCCCTGCGCGAGCAGCTCGCGCGTGAAATCTCCGAGCGCCAGTCGCTGGAAGCCCGCTACGCCGCCCGCGAGAGCGAGCTGCAAGGCAGCCTGCAGAGCCGCGACACCGAATTGCAGCGGCTGCGCGTGGCGGCCGCCTCGGCCCGCGAGCGCATCGACGCCGTGCTGGCCCGCCTGCCGGGCGCGCCGTCTGGAGAGCAACACTGATGGAACGCATAGATGTCACCATACTCGGGCGCGATTATTCGCTGGCCTGCTCGCCCGAGGAAAAACCCACGCTGCTGGCCGCGGTCCGGCACGTAGACCAGCTCATGCTGCGCATCCAGGGCACGGGCAAGGTGTCGAGCAACGAACGCATCGCCGTCATGGCCGCCCTGCAGATCGCGGGCGAGCTGCTGGCCATGAAGGCGCCCGACGGCCCGCTGGGCGGTTTGGCGGTCGGCGACTTCAAGCGTAGAATCGAGGACATGAACGCAGTACTCGATGACGCCTTGTCGGGTCAGGAAAAGCTGCTGTAGCCGCCGCGGGCGGCGCGGCGCAGTACCGTTCCACGCAGTATTTTCAGTTTGTCCCTGCCGTGTTCGTGACTTGGCCATACATTCTCTGAACCTATGTCTTATGGCATATTGGTTGCGGGAGTGCAGAGCGGGCGCGATCGTCTCCCGTAGACGAACCCGAAGCTCTACGGAACGCGACCACCTTGAACCTCACGGTTCGAGATGCCGGCCTAGACGGCACAGGTGGGGCATCTTTCCTGGCGGACCTGCCATGGCGCAGGTCCGCTCCGGATCCCTCCCCGGACGTTCCCAGACGTTTTTTCCTTCCCTTCCTTGTCCTCGCTTCCAGGACCCGTCCATGCTCAAGAATCCACTCTCCTCGCTGACCCGTCTCGGCGCGGCGTGCGCGGCCGTGGCCGCCATCGGCGCGGCCCAGCCCGCTTTCGCGCAGGCGCAAGACAACCCGGCCGCCGAGGCGCCGGCCAGCCGCGCACCTGAAATGACGCTGCAGGCCATGGCCTCCTCCGAAGTCAAGCAGGACACCGTCCGCATCACGCTGTCCGCGGAAGTGGATGCGCCCGACCAGCCCGCGGCCGGCAAGAAGCTCACCGCCGCCCTGGACGACGTCGCCAAGCGCGCGCGGGAAACCAAGGGCGTCGACGTGCGCACGGGCGGTTTCCACGTCTGGCCCAATACCAATAACAAGGGCAAGATCAGCTCCTGGCGCGGCCAGGGAGAGATCATTCTCGAATCCAAGGATTTCGATGCCGCGGCCGCGTTGGCGTCCAGGCTGTCCGACAAGACGGCCATCAGCAACATCAGCTTCTCGCTGTCGCGCGCCGCGCGCGAGGCCGAAGAGCGCAAGCTGCTCAAGGAAGCCGCCCAGGCTTTCAAGGAGCGCGCCCTGGCGGCCGCCAACGCGTTCGGATTCACGGGCTACCGCCTGAGCAAGCTCGAGCTCGGCGGTTCGGGCGGCGCGGCGCCCATGCCGCGCATGATGGCCACCCAGGCCATGGCCAAGGACGCCGGCGGCGCCTACAGCCCGGACGTTCCCCTCGATGCGGGCAACGTCACGGTGAGCGTGGCCGTCAATGGGACGATCGTTTTGCAGTAAACACGAAGAGCACGGCGCCCAGCGCCACCATGGGCAGGGACAGCCACTGGCCCATGCTCAACCCGCCCGCGAGCAGGCCCAGGAAATTGTCCGGCTCGCGGGTGAACTCCACCAGGAAGCGGAAGGTTCCGTAGCCGATCAGGAACAGCGCGCTCACCTGTCCCAGCGGGCGCGGCTTGCTGGAAAACCACCACATCAGCGCGAAGAGCACGATGCCTTCCAGCCCCAGCTCGTAGAGCTGCGACGGATGGCGCGGCAGGCCGTCGCCGCTTTGCGGGAACACCATGGCCCACGGCACATTGCCGGGCCGGCCCCACAGCTCGCCGTTGATGAAATTGCCCAGGCGGCCGAAACCCAGCCCCAGCGGGATCAGCGGCGCGATGAAATCGCTCACCGCGAAAAAAGGCAGCGACTTCTTGCGCGCGAACAGCAACATCACAAGGATCACGCCGATCAGGCCGCCGTGGAACGACATGCCGCCTTCCCAGAGATACAGGACCTCCAGCGGGTGCGCCATGTAGTAGTCGGGCTTGTAGAACAGGACATAGCCCAGCCGTCCGCCGAGCACCACCCCCAGCACGCTGTAGAAGATCAGGTCTTCGAGATCGCGCGCGGTCAGCGGCGTGGCGTGCCCATGCACGATCCGCCGGCGGCCCAGCAGATAAACGAGGGCGAAGCCAACCAGGTACATCAGGCCGTACCAATGAATGGCCAGAGGCCCGATGCGCAGGGCCACGGGGTCGAATTGGGGATATTGCAGCATGTTCCGCCCGGCAGAAAAAAGTTGAATGATAATAACCGGCAAGCCGCGAAGACCCGCGCCCCGAGAGCCGGCCCGCCCGCCGGCCCCCGTCTGCCGCATCTGAGCCCCGAAGGCCGACAGGAGACCAGACCATGCCGAACAACGAACGTTCCCGCCATGTCACCCAGGGGGTCGAGCGCGCGCCCAACCGCGCCATGTATTACGCCCTGGGATACCAGGAAGCCGATTTCGAAAACCCGATGATCGGCGTGGCCAATGGCCATTCCACCATCACCCCCTGCAACAGCGGGCTGCAGCGTCTGGCAGACGCGGCGATCGCCGCCATCCGCCAGGCGCGGGCCAATCCCCAGGTCTTCGGCACGCCCACCGTTTCCGACGGCATGTCCATGGGCACCGAAGGCATGAAATACTCCCTCGTCTCGCGCGAGGTCATCGCCGACTGTATCGAAACCGCCGCCCAGGGCCAGTGGATGGACGGCGTGGTCGTCATCGGCGGCTGCGACAAGAACATGCCGGGCGGCATGATCGCGCTCGCGCGCATGAACGTGCCGGGCATCTACGTCTATGGCGGCACCATTAAGCCGGGGCGCTACAAGGGCCAGGACCTCACCATCGTGTCGGTGTTCGAGGCCGTGGGCGAATACACCATGGGCCGCATGGACGAAGCGGATTTCAGGCAGATAGAGCGCTGCGCCATTCCGGGTTCGGGTTCCTGTGGCGGCATGTACACGGCCAACACCATGAGTTCCGCCTTCGAGGCGCTGGGCATGAGCCTGCCGTATTCGAGCACCATGGCCAACGAGGACGAAGAAAAGGTCGCCTCGGCGGCGGAATCGGCGCGCGTGCTGGTCGAGGCCGTGCGGCGCAACCTGCGGCCGCGCGACATCATCACCCGTGAATCCATCGAAAACGCGGTGTCGGTCATCATGGCCACCGGCGGCTCGACCAATGCGGTGCTGCACTTCTTGGCCATTGCCCACGCGGCCGAAGTCGAATGGACCATCGACGATTTCGAGCGCATCCGCCAGCGCGTGCCCGTGATCTGCGACCTCAAGCCCTCGGGGCGCTACGTCGCCACCGACCTGCATCGCGCGGGCGGCATTCCCCAGGTCATGAAGCTGCTGCTCGACGCGGGCCTGCTGCACGGCGACTGCATCACCATCACCGGCAAGACCATCGCCGAAACGCTTGCCGGCGTGCCGTCGTCGCCCCGCGCCGGGCAGGACGTGATCCGCCCCATCGACCAGGCCCTGTATCCGCAGGGGCACCTGGCCATCCTCAAGGGCAATCTTTCGCCTGAAGGCTGCGTGGCCAAGATCACGGGCCTGAAGAATCCCGTCATCACCGGACCGGCGCGGGTCTTCGATTCCGAAGACGAGGCCATGAAAGCCATCATGGCGCGCCGGATCGTCGCCGGCGACGTGGTGGTCATCCGCTACGAGGGCCCCAAGGGCGGTCCCGGCATGCGTGAAATGCTGGCACCCACCTCGGCGCTGGTGGGGCAGGGGCTGGGCGAAAGCGTGGGCCTCATCACCGACGGTCGTTTTTCGGGCGGCACCTGGGGCATGGTCGTCGGCCACGTGGCGCCGGAAGCCTTCGTGGGCGGCCCCATCGCGCTGATACGGGAGGGCGATTCGGTTACCATCGATGCCCACAAGCTGCTGCTGCAGCTCAACATCAGCGACGAAGAAATGGCGGTTCGTCGCCAGGCCTGGGTTCCGCCCAAGCCGCGTTATACACGCGGTGTGCTTGCCAAGTTCGGCAGGCTCGCCAGCACCGCGAGCCGTGGGGCAGTAACCGATGCGTTTGAGAGCTAGTTTTTGGGGGATTTTGCTGTGCATGGCGGCAACGGGCGCGGCTCATGCCCAGACCACCGGCCCGGACCTGGCCAAGCGCAAAGCCTGTATGGCTTGCCATCAGGTGGACGTAAAGCGGGTGGGGCCGCCGCTGCGCAGCGTGGCCGAACGCTATGCGGGCCAGGGCGACGCCATGGTGGAGTATCTTGCCGGCAAGATCCGCGGCGGCGGGCGGGGTGCCTGGGGCGCCGTGCCCATGCCGGCGCAGACGCAAGTCAGCCCCGACGACGCTCATCGCCTGGCCGAGTGGATTCTCTCTCTCGCGCCCGCGAAACCCTGATCCCGGCCCGGCTCCGGCCTGAAGCGGCCATTCATCGAAAAGGAAATCATCATGGCGGAACAAGCAACCCCGGGTCGTGAGGTCGCCGTCCTGGGCGGCGGCTGCTTCTGGTGCGTGGAAGCGGTCTTCAAGGACCTGAAAGGGGTCGTCAGCGTGTTGCCCGGCTATGCCGGCGGACACGTGGACAACCCCACCTACGAGCAGGTGTGCGGCAAAGACACCGGCCATATCGAAGTCGCGCGGATCGAGTTCGATCCTGCCGTGCTGTCCTACGGCGACCTGCTGCGCGTCTTCTTCGCCACGCACGACCCCACCACGCCGGGCCGCCAGGGCAACGACGTCGGTCCGCAGTACGAATCCGCCATCTTCTGGCAGAGCGACGCGCAGCGCGACCAGGCGCAGGCCGTCATCGCCGAGGTCGAGGCGCAGAAAATCTACGACGCGCCCATCGTCACCAGGCTGTTGCCGCCGGCCACCTTCTGGCCTGCCGAAGACTACCACCGCGACTACTTCGCGCTGCATCCCGAACAGGGCTACTGCCAGTTCGTCATCGCGCCCAAGGTGGCGAAGTTCCGCAAGCAGTTCCAGGACCGCCTGAGCCGCTGAGCCTGCCGCCGCACCGGCCGGCTTGCTTGCGGTTCTCCATGGCAAAAAAACCTCGCCGGGCAGGCGAGGTTTCAAGGGCCGGCGCCGGCTCATGCAGGAGGCCGGCGCTGCCAGGGGAAGTTCTTACTCGACCGCCTTGAGCACGCCGCGGCGCATCTGGTCCAGTTCGATCGACTCGAACAGGGCCTTGAAGTTGCCCTCGCCGAAACCGTCGTTGCCCTTGCGCTGGATGATCTCGAAGAAGATGGGGCCGATCTGGTTCTCGGTGAAGATCTGCAGCAGCAGGCCGCCGTCGGGGGCGCCGTCCAGCAGGATGCGGTTCTTCTGCAGACGGCCCACATCCTCGCCGTGGCCGGGCAGGCGGCGGTCCAGCAGTTCGTAATAGGTGTCCGGCGTGTCCAGGAACGCCACGCCGTTGGCGCGCAGCGCTTCCACCGTGGCATAGATGTCGTCGGTCGCCATGGCGATATGCTGGATGCCTTCGCCACGGTACAGGTCCAGGTATTCCTGGATCTGGCCCTTCTCGTCCGTGCCTTCCTCGTTGATCGGGATGCGGATGTTGCCGCAGGGCGAGGTCATGGCCTTGGACTTCACGCCGGTGACCTTGCCTTCGATGTCGAAATAGCGCACTTCGCGGAAGTTGAACAGGCGCTCATAGAACTCCGCCCATTCCGCCATGCGGCCCTTGTGCACGTTGTGGGTCAGGTGGTCGACCAGGGTCAGTCCCGCGCCGCGGTGCGTCAGGTCGGACTTGGCGTTGGCCGGATCCAGCGGCACGAAATCCACGTCATAGATGCTGATGTCGCCGATGCCGCCATGGCCTTCCTTGCCTTTCCAGCGATCCACCAGGTAGATCAGCGAATCGCCGATCCCCTTGATGGCGGGAATGTTCAGTTCCATGGGGCCGCTGTGCGAATCGAAGCCCCAGGCGCCCAGTTCCAGCGCGCGCTTGTACGCCGCGTTGGCATCCTGCACCCGGAACGCAATGGCACAGATCGATGGACCGTGCAGGCGCGCGAACCGCTGCGCGAAAGAATCGGGCTCCGCATTGATCAGGAAATTCACGCCGCCCTGGCGGTACAGGGTCACGTCCTTGTGGCGGTGGCGCGCGATGGCTTTGAAGCCCAGCGTTTCAAAAACCTTGCGCAACGCCGCGGGGTCCGGCGCGGCGTATTCAATGAATTCAAACCCGGCGGTGCCCATCGGGTTGTCCCAGGGCTGGAAGGCGCTGCTCATTGTCTGCTCCCTTGCATCGTTGTTCGAAGACGCCTCGGCGTCCTGTCTGAGGAAGAGATTGTAGGAAGGAAACCCAGGCAGACAATTGCAAAGATGGCGCAAAACTGTGGTGTTTGAGCAATAATATTGCCGAAATATACCTATTGGAGGCAAGAATATGTCTGACATAGAGCTCGATCGGACAGATCTCCGGATACTGGCCGAATTGCAGCGCGACGGGCGCCTGAGCAACCAGGAGCTCGCCGATCGCGTGTCCCTGTCCCCCAGTCCCTGCCTGCGCCGGGTCAGGCGTCTGGAAGAAAAAGGGTTCATCAAGAAATACGTGGCGCTCATCGACGCCGAAAAGGTCGGGCTGGGCCTGCTGGCCTACGTGAACATCCGCCTCAACAAGACCAGCGGATCCAGCCACGCGCCCATGAACGACTTCGCCCGCGACGTGCAACTCTGGCCCGAAGTGGTGGAGTGCTACGCCATGTCGGGCGACATGGATTACCTGCTGCGCATCCAGGTCGCCGACCTGGCGCATTTTTCCCGCTTCGCCATGGACACCCTCATGCGCCACCCCGCCGTCGTGGATATGCGCTCCTTCTTCGCCCTGCAGCAGATCAAGGAAACCACGGAACTGCGGCTGTAGGGGCCGGTCCGTCAGGCGCTTTCAGGCATCTCCCTGTGGAGCAGGGGAGGCGGTGGCATATATATAGGGGGTAGGGGGCTATATAAGTTAAGTAAGATGGGGGGCAGGCTACGGCGGGCAGGCGGCGCCAGTGCGGCATGGACTTTTTGATCTTTTCGCCCGCCTCGCCACACACGCAAAAAATCTGTGCTATAGTCTCGCTCCCTTGCCGCTGGGCCCGGAAATTGAAGCGGGGCGGTGCGGCAGGGCAAGGCAAGGCGCGGGGTTCTGCGGTGCGGGGGGCCACGTGATTTTTGCAAGGCAGTGCGCGATTCAGGCAGAAGTCGGTTGCGTGGTTTGCAAAAGTTATGCTATAGTCTTGGGCTTGGCTGGTGACGCAGCGTCAGGGTTTACCCGGATGGGTGGTCTGGAATGCGTTGGTGGCCGACCGAGCGGTAATGCAATGGCTGGCGATGCGTGTGAGTCCGATGGGGCCGACGGTTGCGGGTTGCGGGAAGCGGTGTGATCGGCGATGTGTTGGTTGCACGGACTGCAAAA
>NZ_LHSJ01000090.1:0-14106 GCF_001270295.1 Achromobacter sp. DMS1
GTCGTGCCGCTGGCCAGCGGCCAGGCCTCGCGCATGATCGAGCAGGCCGAAGGCTACAAGGCCAAGGTGGTGGGCGACGCGCAGGGCAATACCTCGCGCTTCACCAGCATCCTCGCCGAATACCAGAAGGCGCCTCAGGTGATGCGCGAGCGCATGTACCTGGAAAGCATGCAGGAGATCTTCACGCGCGCCAGCAAGGTCATGGTCGACTCCAAGAGCAACAACAACATGCTGTACCTGCCCCTGGACAAGATCATGCACCAGGCCGCCCAGGACGCGTCCCGTCCGGGCGCCGCGGGCTCGTCCTCGTCCGGCGCCAGCGCAGCCGCCGATGCGCAGCGCGGCCGCGCGTCCCCATCTTCCGGCAGCAGCCCCAGCAACACGCTGCCCCGCGACCGCACGTCGCGCTAACCCGGAGGAGCCCTGAACATGCAACGCCTCATGCCCGTCCTGGTCGGCCTGCTCATCGTGCTGGCCGTCCTGTCTTCCTGCGTCTTCGTCGTGCGCGAACGCGACTACGCCCTCGTGTTCTCGCTGGGCGAAGTGCGCAAGGTCATCAACGAACCCGGCCTCTATTTCAAGGCCCCGCCGCCGTTCCAGAACGTCGTCACGCTGGACAAGCGCATCCTCACCATCGAAACCAACGATCCGGAGCGCATCCAGACTTCCGAAAAGAAGAACCTGCTGATCGACTCCTACGTGAAATGGCGCATCGCCGATCCGCGCCTGTACTACATCACCTTCGGCGGCAACGAGCGCGCGGCCGGCGAGCGCCTGCAGGCGCAGATCCGCGACGCCCTGAACGCCGCCGTCAACGTGCGCACGGTGCGCGACGTGGTGTCCACCGAGCGCGACAAGGTCATGGAGGAAATCCTCGCCAACGTCGCCAAGCGCGCCGAACCGCTGGGCGTGCAGATCGTGGACGTGCGTCTGCGCCGCATCGAGTTCGCGCCCGAGATCTCCGAGTCGGTGTACCGCCGCATGGAAGCCGAGCGCACCCGGGTGGCCAACGAGCTGCGATCCATCGGCGCGGCCGAAGGCGAGAAGATCCGCGCGGAGGCCGACCGCCAGCGCGAAGTCATCGTCGCCCAGGCCTACGCCAAGGCGCAGGGCATCATGGGCGAGGGCGACGCTACCGCCGCGTCCATCTACGCCCAGGCCTACGGCAAGGACCCGCAGTTCTACGCGTTCTACAAGAGCCTGGAGGCCTATCGCGCTTCCTTCTCGAAGCCGAGCGACGTGCTCGTGGTCGACCCGAGCTCCAGCTTCTTCAAGTTCATGAAGGATCCGCTGGGCCAGGCGCTCGCGCCCGTGACCATTCCGGCCAAGCCTTGAGATCCTGAGGCGTCGAAGCCGCCGGGCGCCTGCCGCCCGGCCGCCAAAGCCCCCGCCGGCCCGGCCCGCGGGGGCTTTTTCCGCCGCCCGCCGTCCGGCGGACCCGGGGCGAGGGCGGGCGCACGCCCGGCCGCGCGGCTGGCGCAAGCCGCCGAACCATGTACAATACCGCGTAAGCTAGAAAACTTTCCGCGAGCGCTGAGCGGGCTTACGCCCCCTCAGCCGCTTTTTCGTTTGGGCGACGCCCACGCATCTCTAGGCGTTATTCAGGTAAACATTCATGGGTAACTGGTTGCTGCCCGAAAGCCTTGCCGACGTGCTTCCGGCAGAGGCACGGCGCATCGAGGAACTGCGCCGCGAACTCCTCGATCTGTATCGCACTTACGGTTTCGAGCTGGTCGCGCCGCCCCTGGTCGAGTACATCGATTCGTTGCTGTCGGGCACCGGCAGCGACCTGGATCTGCGTACCTGCAAACTGGCTGATCAGCTTTCCGGCCGCACGCTGGGCGTGCGCGCCGACATGACGCCGCAGGTCACGCGCATCGACGCGCACCTGCTCAACCGCGCGGGCGTGACCCGTCTCTGTTATTGCGGCAACGTGCTGCACGCCCGGCCGGCCGATCTGCTGTCCAGCCGCGAGCTGCTGCAGATCGGCGCCGAAATCTACGGCCATGCCGGCTTCGAGGCCGACCTGGAAATCATCCAGCTCGTGCTCGAAACGGTGGAGATCGCCGGCGTGCGCAATCCGCGCCTGGACCTCTGTCATCCCGGCGTGCTCCGCGCCTTGCTGGAGTCCGATCCCGCGGCCGCCGCCGCCTCGGAAGAAATCATCCGCCTGCTGCGCGAAAAAGACGTGCCCGGCCTGGGCGAGCTGGCGGCGCGCCTGCCCGGCCTGCGCAAGGAAACCCACGACGCCCTGCGGCGCCTGCCGAATCTGTACGGCGGTCCCGAAGTGCTGCAGGACGCGCGCCGGCAATTGCCTCTGCTGCCCGGCGTGGCCGCCGCGCTCGACGCCTTGCTGCGCGTGGTGGACGCCATGCCCAGCGTGGCGTTCGGCGTCGATCTCGCCGACGTGGGGGGCTATAACTATCATTCGGGCGTGAAGTTCGCGCTGTACGCCGAAGGGTGGCACGATGCGCTCGTCAGCGGAGGCCGCTACGACGACGTCAGCCTGGCGTTCGGGCGGGCGCGCCCGGCCACGGGCTTCAGCCTGGATCTGCGCAAGCTGGCGGGCCGCCGCCGGCCGAACGGGCGCGCGCCGTGCGGGCGCCCTGGGGGCAGTCCCCGGCCCTGATCGAAGCGGTGCGACGCCTGCGCCGGTCGGGGGAAATCGTCGTTCAGGTATTGCCCGGCCACGAGCAGGATCAGGACGAATTCGTTTGCGATCGCGAGCTGGCGCTGCAGGATGGCGCATGGACCGTCAGAACGCTGTGACTAACTCCCTCTTGGAGACAAGGGGGCCGCGGGGAGATTTCCGGATTTCCCGAGAAACTCGATATTGATTCGTAACATGAGCAAGAACGTAGTCGTAATCGGCACCCAGTGGGGTGACGAGGGCAAAGGCAAGATCGTCGACTGGCTGGCGGAATCCGTCCAGGGCGTGGTCCGCTTCCAGGGCGGCCACAATGCCGGCCACACGCTGTGGATCAATGGCAAGAAGACGATTCTGCGCCTGATCCCGTCGGGCATCATGCACCCCGGCGTCACCTGCTACATCGGCAATGGCGTCGTGCTGTCTCCCGAAGCCCTGCTCAAGGAAATCGAAGAGCTGGAGGCCGCCGGCCTGGACGTGCGCTCGCGCTTGCAGATCTCCGAAATCTGCCCCCTGATCCTGCCGTACCACGTCGCCGTGGACAAGGCCCGCGAAGCGCGCAAGGGCGAGGCCAAGATCGGCACCACCGGCCGCGGCATCGGCCCGGCCTACGAAGACAAGGTCGCCCGCCGCGCCATCCGCGTGCAAGACCTCTTCAATCCCTCGCTGTTCGACGAAAAGCTCGCCGAGCTGCTGGACTACCACAACTTCGTGCTCACCAAGTATCTCGGCGCCGAAGCCGTGTCCGCCAGCGAGGTGCGCGACCAGGCCATGGCGCTGGCGCCGGCCATCGCCCCCATGGTCAAGGACGTCTCCAGCAATCTCTATGCGCTCCAGCAGGAGGGCAAGCGCCTGCTGTTCGAGGGCGCCCAGGGCGCGCTGCTCGACGTGGACCACGGCACCTATCCCTACGTCACCAGCAGCAACTGCGTGGCGGGCGCCGCCTCGGCGGGCGCCGGCGTGGGGCCGCAGTCGCTCGACTACGTGCTGGGCATCACCAAGGCCTACACTACGCGGGTGGGCTCGGGCCCGTTCCCGACCGAGCTGGTCGACGAAATCGGCACCCGCCTGGCCACCATCGGCAAGGAATTCGGTTCGGTCACGGGCCGCCCGCGCCGCTGCGGCTGGTTCGACGGCGCCGCCCTGAAGCGCTCGGTCCGCCTGAACGGCATTTCCGGCCTGTGCATCACCAAGCTGGACGTGCTCGACGGCCTCGAAACCATCCAGCTGGGCGTGGGCTACCGCGTCAACGGCGAATTCCGCGACGTGCTGCCCTATGGCGCCCATGCCGTGGCCCAGGCCGAGCCCGTGCTGGAAGAGCTGCCGGGCTGGAGCGAGTCCACCGTCGGCATCACCGAGTACGGCAAGCTGCCGCAGGCTGCCCGCCGCTACCTGGAGCGCGTGGCCGAAGTCTGCGGCGTGCCAATCGACCTGGTGTCCACCGGCCCCGACCGCAACGAAACCATCGTGCTGTGCCATCCCCTCAAGGGCTGACATCGGGTTATCATTCACAAGGCCGCCGCCGGTCATACCGGCGGCGGCCTTTTCGTATTCTCATGCAGGAGTTGCCAGCCTATGAGCTCGCCAACCAGTGACGACAGCCATCTGTGGGTTACCTGGGACGATTACAACCGCCTGATCGAGCGCCTCGCCTTGCAGGTGTATCAATCCGGCTGGAAATTCGATCAGATTCTTTGCCTGGCGCGCGGCGGCGTGCGCGTGGGCGATGTCATGTCCCGCATCTACGACGTGCCACTGGGCATCCTGGCCACCAGCAGCTATCGCGAAGCCGCGGGCACCAAGCAGGGCGACCTGGACATTGCCCAGTTCATCACCATTACGCGCGGCACGCTGTCGGGCCGGGTGTTGCTGGTGGACGACATGGTCGATACCGGCCTGACGTTCAGCAAGGTCTTCGACCATCTGAAGCGCCAGTTCGCCGACATTACCGAACTGCGCAGCGCCGTGCTCTGGTGGAA
Source organism: Achromobacter sp. DMS1 (assembly GCF_001270295.1). Classification (NCBI taxonomy): domain Bacteria; kingdom Pseudomonadati; phylum Pseudomonadota; class Betaproteobacteria; order Burkholderiales; family Alcaligenaceae; genus Achromobacter; species Achromobacter sp. DMS1. Next base: position 4,627 of record NZ_LHSJ01000090.1, read on the forward strand.
AGGGCATTCGCAGGTCACACCCGACTACTATGTCGAAAAGCTGCCCACCAACCCCTGGATCCACCAGCCGTTCGAAGACTACGACAGCCTGCGGCCGCACCAGCTCGAAGCCTGGGTCCGCAAGGGTTCCAAAAGCTGATTCCGCGTTTCGCGGCCCGGTCGTTCCGTTATGGCCTCTTCCTGGCCAAATCGGGGGTGATCGTGCTAGAATCGCTGGTTATCGCTAAACCGAACTTGGCTTGTTACTCAATTTTCGCTGCCGGTTGCGCGCATTGCGTGCGTTTTCGGCGGCCTGGGTAACGGAAAATAGCCAGCCGAGATTGGCGCTGGAAGGCTTCGGGCGGTTCGCGGCGACGCGGCGCGGGCAGGGCATGACCCTCGCGCCGCTTCCCGGGCGAAGCCGGAGGCCATGGCGTTGCTGGTTAAGCAGGCCAGGTTTGTCATTAACTTTTTGTTACCCATAAAAGCAGGCCAACTCATTTATGCCTATCGTTCGACTGAAGGAAAACGAACCGTTTGAAGCCGCCCTGCGTCGCTTCAAGCGCACCATCGAAAAAACCGGGTTGCTCACCGAACTGCGCTCGCGCGAGTTCTACGAGAAGCCCACGGCTGAGCGCAAGCGCAAGCACGCCGCCGCGGTGAAGCGCCACTACAAGCGGATTCGTAGCCAGCAACTGCCGCCCCGCCTGTATTGATTTCTGATTCCCGAATCTATTGATTCCAGAATCATTCATCCAGGATTTGCTCGCCCGGGTCGACGTCGTCGATGTCGTCGGGCGATATGTGCAGTTGCGAAAGGGTGGGGCCAACCTGCTTGGCCTGTGCCCCTTTCATAACGAAAAAAGCCCGTCGTTTACCGTCAGTCCGACCAAGCAGTTCTATCACTGCTTCGGTTGCGGCGCGCACGGTAGCGCCATCACCTTCCTGATGGAGCACACGGGCGCGAGTTTCCCCGAGGCCGTGCGCACGCTTGCGGCTTCGGTGGGAATGACGGTCCCTGAAGAAAACCGCAGCCCTCGCCAGCAGGCCGAGACGGCCCGCCGCAAGGCGGAGGAATCGCGTCACGTCCAGGTTCTGGAAGCGGCCCAGGCGCACTACCTCAAGCAGCTGCGCAATTCGCCCGCCGCCATTCGCTACCTCAAGCAGCGCGGCCTCACGGGCGAGATCGCGGCCCATTTCGGGCTGGGCTGGTCGGGCACCGACCGCCACGGCCTGTCGCAGGTTTTTTCCCACTACGAAGACCCCGTGCTGGTGGAAGCCGGCCTCGTCATCGAATCCGAAGACGGGCGCCGCTACGACCGCTTCCGCGAGCGCATCATGTTCCCCATCCGCAACGCGCGGGGCAGCCTGATCGGCTTCGGCGGGCGCATTATCGGCAAGGGCGAGCCCAAGTATCTCAACTCGCCCGAAACCCCGCTGTTTTCCAAGGGGCAGGAGCTCTACGGCCTGTGGGAAGCGCGCCAGGCCATCCGCAAGGAAGGCCAGGTCATCGTGGTGGAAGGCTACATGGACGTGGTGGGCCTGGCCCAGCAGGGCATCGCCAATGCCGTGGCCACGCTGGGCACCGCCACCACCCCGGATCACGTCAAGAAGCTGCTGCGCGCCAGCGACCGCGTCATCTTCAGCTTCGACGGCGACGCGGCGGGCCGGCGCGCCGCATGGCGGGCCTTGCAGGCCTGCCTGCCGGTGCTGCGCGACGACATTGCCATCCGCTTTCTGTTTCTGCCCGCGGAGCATGATCCCGACTCCTACGTGCGCGAACTGGGTGCGGATGCCTTCCGGGCCTGCCTGGGCGAGGCGGTGGCCCTGTCCCGCTTCCTGCTCGATGAACTGGCCTCGCGCCACAACATGGACGAAGCCGAAGGGCGGGCAAGCTGCCTGCACGAGGCCAAGCCGCTGCTGGCCAGCATTCCCGAATGCGCGCTGAGAGTGCAGATCGAGCGCGAAATGGCGCGGCTCGTGCAGCTCACCCCTGAAGAAATGGCCCAGATGCTGGCCCAGCAGACCGCGGCGGCGCGGCCGTTCGCGGCGCCCTCCAAGAGCGGTCCGGACGAGGCGGGCGCCGTGCCGGCCGACGGGCCTGCGCCGGAGCCGGGCTTCGACTACGCCAACTACGACTTCAGCGATATTCCTGCCGACGAGGGGGAGCCGGATTATCCGCACTTCCTCCAGGGCGAGGGGGCGCGCGCGCCGCAGGAACCGGGCCACTGGGTCGGCCAGCCGGCCTGGAAGGGCCGGGGCGACTGGAAAGGCAAGAGCGACTGGAAGGGCAAGGGCAGTTGGAAAGGCCGGCGCGACAACGAGCCGGGAGGCTACGAAGGGCGGCGCACCATGCCTTCGCTGGCCAAGCGCTTGCTGAGTCTGCTGCTGGCCCATCCGGAGCTGGTGGACACCATGGGAGACGAGCAGCTTGAAGTCATCGACCGCGGCCCCCATCTAGGTCTGGTAAAGGACCTGATCATGCTGGCCCAGGGCAGCGGCGCGCGGCACGTCGGCGCGCTTCTGGAGGCCGCCGAGCCGGATTCGGACCTGGCTGCCGTGCTCAAGGGGCTGAGGGCGGACATTCTCGCCCAGGAAGACCTGCCTGACCCGCAGACCGAATGGGACGACGCCCTGCGGCGCATCGAGTTCGATGCCGCCAAGGCGGAAATGGCGAAGCTGGCCGCCTCCGGCCTGGAATCGGAGGAGGCGCGCAAGCGCTATCTGGAATTGTCCAAGCGGATGATGGTGCTGAAAGGTGCCGGCATACGCTGATTGCGGTAAACTCAAAGGTTTTCCAGGGCTTCGGGCGAGGTTTCGGGCTTTTTGCGCATGGCGGCGGCCGGCAGGAAGCGCTCCCTGTTGCATCGGATGGCGGCGGAAAGCCGGGGAAGAAGTCGCTGGACGGAGATTTTTCCGGAATCTATTTTGTTTTCAGGCATCTAATTGTTTTGGGTCCATCAAAACGGAAGCCGGGAGACCAAAGAATCATCGGGCGCGGGCCTTGCGGCTGCCTGGCGTAGGAAGCCGGGCCGGTTCGCAGGGAAAATTGCGCCCTGTTTGTTACATAGTTAATTAAACTAGCTGAGCGGTGAGTTTGCAGTTCAGCGCAGGCATTCCGTCAGGCGTCAGCGGCCTGGGTGCTGTGTCCATCGTAGCTGCTCCAGGCAATGCGCCGAGCAAGCAAAGCCTATTTCATAGGCAGGCAGCCCCGCCCGACGCGCGGAATCCGCGGCTGGATGAAGTCATGTAAGGCAGGACGCGCAGAAAGGGTGCACCCCCCGACGGCGTCCGGCAGGGCCCGTCAGGGCCGGGGCCGCGACCAACGCGGCCGCATGATTTCCGCCGACTTCACCAGATTTACCCGTATGTTCCCGTCCATGGCCCATGGATGGCCTTATGCGGTGCAACATGCCCAATCGGGTTGCGACGACCACGGAAGCGACTATGACCAAATCCACTGGCAAAACCTCCTCTGCAATTGACGCGGCCGAAACCAAGGCAGCGGCGCCCAAGCGCGCCGCGAGCATGGCGGCGGAAAAAGCGTCCGCCAAGACGGCGGTGAAGGTCGCCAAGCCTGCCGCCAAGGCGGCCGTCAAGAAGACGGCCAAGGCGGCCGCGGCGGACAAGCCTGAAAAGGCTGCCAAGTCGCGCGCCAAGAAGGCCGAGGACAAGCTCGCCGATCTGGTCGGCGCCGCCCGTCCGGCGCCCAGCGGGCGCCGCCCCGGCCGCCCGGCCAAGAATGCCAACAACGATTCCGACACCTTCGACGATCCCATGGACGGCGAGGGCGAGGTCCTGCCCGACCTGAAGCCGCCCAAGCGCGGCGGCAAGCGCGGCAAGGCCGATCCCAAGGACCTGATCGCGCGCGGCCCCGTCTCCCCCGAGGAATACGAAGCGCGCCGCAACCGCCTGAAGCAGCTCATCAAGCTGGGCAAGGACCGCGGCTACCTGACCTACGGCGAGATCAACGACCATCTGCCCGACGACCTGGTCGACGCGGAAGCCATCGACGGCATCATCAGCACCTTCAGCGACATGGGCATCTCGGTCTATGACCAGGCCCCCGATGCCGAAACGCTGCTGATGAGCGAAAACGCGCCCGTGGCTTCCAACGACGACGACGTCGAAGACGAAGCCGAGGCCGCGCTCACCACCGTGGACTCCGACTTCGGCCGCACCACCGACCCGGTGCGCATGTACATGCGCGAAATGGGTTCGGTCGAGCTGCTCACGCGCGAAGGCGAAATCGAGATCGCCAAGCGCATCGAAGACGGCCTGAAGCACATGGTCATGGCCATCTCGGCTTGCCCCACCACCATCAACGAAATCCTGGCCTATATCGCCCGCGTGCGCGACGGCCAGGCCCAGATCGATGAAGTGGTCGACGGGCTGGTCGATCCGGAAGACGGCGAAGAGTACGCCGGCGCCGGCGTCTCGGCCGACGAAGACGAGGGCGACGATGGCCCGGCGGGCGGCATGTCGAGCAAGCAGCTCGAAGATCTGCGCGTGAAGGCGCTGGCCAAGTTCGACGAGGTGAGCAAGCAGTTCGACAAGATGCGCCAGGCCTACGAAAAGGACGGCTACAAGTCGGAAGTGTACGTGCGCGCCCAGGAAGCCATCCAGAACGAACTGATGGGCATCCGCTTCACCGCCAAGATGGTCGAGAAGCTCGCCGACACCCTGCGCAGCCAGGTCGAGGAAGTGCGCCAGCTCGAGCGCGCGGTCCTGCACACGTGTGTGGACAGGGCCGGCATGCCGCGCTCGCACTTCATCAAGGTCTTCCCCGGCAACGAAACCAACCTGCAGTGGGTCGTGGACGAAGTCGCCGCCGGCCATCCGTACGCCGAGACCCTCGAGCGCCAGATCCCGGCTGTCCAGGAACTCCAGCAGAAGCTGATCGACCTGCAGACCCGCGTGGTGCTGCCGCTCAAGGACCTCAAGGACGTCAACAAGCGCATGGCCACCGGCGAAGCCAAGGCCCGCAAGGCCAAGCGCGAAATGACCGAGGCCAACCTGCGCCTGGTGATCTCCATCGCCAAGAAATACACCAACCGCGGCCTGCAGTTCCTGGACCTCATCCAGGAAGGCAACATCGGCTTGATGAAGGCGGTGGACAAGTTCGAATACCGCCGCGGCTACAAGTTCTCCACGTATGCCACCTGGTGGATCCGCCAGGCCATCACGCGTTCCATCGCGGACCAGGCGCGCACCATCCGCATCCCGGTCCATATGATCGAAACGATCAACAAGATGAACCGCATCAGCCGCCAGATCCTGCAGGAAACGGGCGCCGAGCCCGATCCCGCCACCCTGGCGCAGAAGATGGACATGCCGGAGGACAAGATCCGCAAGATCCTGAAGATCGCCAAGGAACCGATCTCCATGGAAACGCCCATCGGCGACGACGACGACTCGCACCTGGGCGATTTCATCGAAGACACGTCCACCCTGGCGCCTTCCGACGCCGCGCTGCACGGTTCCATGCGCGACGTGGTGAAAGAAGTGCTAGACTCTCTCACCCCGCGTGAAGCCAAGGTTCTGCGCATGCGTTTCGGCATCGAAATGAGCACCGACCAGACCCTGGAAGAAGTGGGCAAGCAGTTCGACGTTACGCGCGAGCGCATCCGGCAAATAGAAGCCAAGGCGCTGCGCAAGTTGCGTCACCCCAGCCGGGCCGACAAGCTGAAGAGCTTCCTGGAAGGGCAGTAATCGTTTTCTGGGCCTCTAGCTCATGCTTGGTTAGAGCAGCGGACTCATAATCCGTTGGTGCCGAGTTCGACTCTCGGGGGGCCTACCAATTTCTCCTATGAGCAGCATAGGGGTTTGCGGTTAATCGACGTGTGTGACCTGTGCTACTGTGTCCGGAAATGTGTCCGGCGCGATAGGGTTGTCACCCTCTGTCGATTTAATTGAGTGGAGGCTGTCCAGTACAGCGGCGGCCTCCGCTCCTGTCGCTTCCGGCGACAAGTGCGCGTACTTCTGGGTCATCAAGACATTCGCGTGACCCAGGAGCTTCGACACCTTCAACAGTGAAACCCCAGCTTGAACCAGCCGCGCCGCGAAGGTGTCGCGGAAGGTATGGGGCGTCACTTTGTCGGCCTGCGGGTCGGCGTTCAGCCCACACTTTTCGATGTGATTCTGGATCGCGTCGGTCGCGTGACCACGGGGTTCGTCCTTGCCTGCCCATGTGCGGCCCTTGAGCGCGGGGAAGACAAAGGAGTAGTGTCATGCCGAGTCCATGCAGGAGATCGACGGGTTGTCGCGCTGGAATCAGCGTCTTCAGTTGCCGCCCAGCGCGGCTCCAGTCGCCCGCTGCCGCGTTGGCAGAGGCGCTGGACACGGTGTCGAGGACCCCGTAGCCGGGACCCAGCAGGTTCACCAGCCAGTTCGAGTTGTTGCTGTACTTGGAGCCCGCACCCTTGAGGGCAGGGAAGGCCGTGGTCAGCCGCCAGCAATGGCGGCTGTTTCGTTTCTAGCTCCGACATTGACGTAATCTTGACGTTCTCGGCGTGGTGGGCGAGGTGCGTCGGGGCAAGGTGGGCGTACCTCTGCACCATCTCGATCCGTTCCCAAGCAGCTTCGCGCAGGCGGACGACAGGCGGGAAATCCGGCGCCCGGCTAGGCGCTCAGGCGGCGCAGGCGGGCAACGCCGCGCTCGATGGCGCTGATTCCTGTTAGCGCCGGTGTAATACTGACCCACCCCGTCGGAGTAAATCTGACCCACCTGGGCAATGATGGTGGCTTTTTGGCCACCGACAATGTTGACTCAGGAGCAAGCAGTGGAGATCAAGGTAATGGCGCGTCGCGGCGTCAGCATTCGGGAGATGGCCAAGCAGCTAGGCTGCTCACGCAACACGGTCAGGCGATACCTGCGTGAGGCCGATGCCCAGCAGTACCGGCCCCGCGAGGCACGGGCCACCAAGCTGGATCCGTACAAGGACTATCTGCGCGGTCGCATCGAAGCGGCCCGACCGCACTGGATACCGGCAGCCGTACTGCTGCGAGAGATCCAGGAACTGGGCTATCCCGGTGGCGTGACGCAACTCAAGGAGTTTCTGGGTGCCCACAAGCATCAGGAACCTGAACCGGTCGTTCGTTTCGAGACGCCTCCCGGCAAGCAGATGCAGGCCGACTTCACTCACATCCGGCGTGGCCGCGATCCACTGATGGCCTTCGTGGCCACGCTGGGATACAGCCGTTCGAGCTGGGTACGGTTCACCACCGACGAGCGCGCCGACACCTGGTTCGGATGTCTGCGCCAGGCCTTCACCTACTTCGGCGGTGTGCCTCAGCACGTGCTGTTCGACAACGCGGGGGCCATCATCATTGAGCGTGATGCATACGGTCCCGGCCACCACCGGTGGCACAACGGGTTGCTGGCCGTCGCCGAGGAGTTCGGCTTCACCCCACGTGTGTGCCAGCCATATCGCGCCAAGACCAAGGGCAAGGTCGAACGCTTCAACGGATATCTGAAGGGCAGCTTTTGTGTGCCGTTGGCCGCGACCCTCAAGCAGGCCGGTCTGCGCTTTGACGTGACAGCGGCCAACGCGCACATCGGCCGCTGGCTGACGGAGGTGGCCGATCAGCGACTGCACGGCACCACCCGGGAGCGACCCGCCAAGCGGTTCCAAGAAGAGCGCCTGGCGTTGCTGCCTTTGCCTGCGCAGCACGGCATTCTGCTGCCTGCCAGATCCCACCGGCCTGTCCCGCGAGAGAGCTTCCAGCACCCGCTGTCGGTCTATAACGAACTGCTGGAGGTGCGGGCGTGAACATCCAACACAACCGGATCGAACAATTCTGCGACGTCCTGAAGCTGGAGCGTATCGGCAGCGAGTGGCCGGCCATCGCCCAGCAGTGTGCCCGCGAGGACGCCAGCCATGGTGACTTCCTGGAACGCCTTCTGGGCATCGAGAACGACGCCCGGATCGAACGCCAGCGGGCTGCCTTGATGAAGATTGCCACGCTGCCCTCGGTCAAGACCATCGAGGATTATGACTTCGCCTTTGCCAGCGGTGCGCCACGTGCCCAGATCCAGGAACTGGCCGCTCTGAGCTTTATCGAACGGGCCGAGAACATCGTATTCCTGGGGCCCAGCGGCGTGGGCAAGAGCCACCTGGCTCAGGCGCTGGCCTACCGTGCCGTCATGGCGGGCATCAAGACCCGCTTCCTGACTGCCGCCGACCTGATGATGCAGTTGGCCACCGCCCATAAACAGGATCGGCTGCAGCAGTACTTCAACCGTGCCATCATCGGGCCGCGCCTGTTGGTGATCGATGAGATCGGATATTTGCCGTTTGGACGCGAGGAGGCGAATCTGTTCTTCAACGTGGTGGCCCAGCGCTACGAGCGCACCAGCATCATCGTCACCAGCAATCTGCCCTTCAGTCAGTGGTCCTCATGCTTTGCTGAGGACCAAACGCTGACCGCCGCCTTGCTCGACCGCCTGCTGCATCACGCCCATATCGTGCAGATTGCCGGGGAAAGCTACCGACTCAAGGACAAGCGCAAAGCAGGGAATATCAAGATCAGGAGCTAGGTTTTTTGGACGCCGGGGTGGGTCAGTTTTACTCCGACGATTCCGACGAAAGTGGGTCAGTTTTCAACCGGCGTTGACACCTGGTTGCTGCCGTCCCCAACCCTTACCACCAAGATTGACCCGCTTGAGATTGCTCTGGGCCGTGGAAGCGGACCACTGGACGTCCAGGAGCTGAGGGACGAGGTCAAGGCTATTTGCCGCAGTTTGGTCGAGACCCTGCCTGATGCCGGGGAAGGGACGCGGGCTGATGAGCGATGGTATTGGGCGGCTCCCATTCTTCTCGATTCCCATAATGGGTTGTTGGACTGGTGTAAGAGCCATTCGGGATGGAGATCCGCTACGCCGGACCATGAATCAGGCACCCGTTTCAAAGATCACATCGACCTGCTGGTCAGCATGGCGGAGGGCAACATTCCTCTTGGTCCTCAGCCAGATGATCTGGTCGATGTGCTTTGCGATCTGGCTCTTGCCGGTCCAGGAGTGTGTGCCTTGCGAGCACTTCGCCGTATCGGTGTCGGGATCGATGCGGGCGATCCGAACCTTCTGTCGGCCGCAGCCAGAATCGCATCCGGCTTCCGATCTCTTTTCAATATGCCGGAGACGATTGCCATGCTGCGAGGCTCCGGCGAGGACACTTATTGGCGGTTAACGCTTCAGTACGGTATCGACGGCAATCTCCAATCGGTGCTCGACGAATATGTGCATGTCCTTCGAGAGTCTTTGGGTCTCCAAGAGCACTCACCGGAAGGACAGGTGGCTGGCATAGCCGAGTGCATCCAATCGGTGTTGTCACTGCGAACCGCGCAGATTCGAATCGACGAAATAAAGATGTCGGGCGACGGCTTTGCTCTCGATGATTTCAACACCCGCTGTCGTTTCGCGCTCCGGTTCGGGGATATTCGAGACGACAACAACCAGGCTCTCGTTCGCGCAGACTCGGTACGGGACGCCTTCAACTCACC
>NZ_LHSJ01000091.1:0-13035 GCF_001270295.1 Achromobacter sp. DMS1
GGGCCCGCACGCAGGGGCCGCGCTGGCTGCGCCCGACCGTGGCGGCCTATGTGGAGCTGTTCCGCAACACGCCGTTCCTGATCCAGCTTTTCTTCATTTTCTTCGGCCTGCCGGCGCTGGGCGTGCAGCTCGGCGAGATGCAGGCGGCCTGCCTGGCCATGGCGCTCAACCTGGGCGCCTACAGCGCGGAAATCATCCGCGCGGGCATCGAGGCCACGCCGCGCGGCCAGTACGAGGCGGGCGCGAGCCTGGCGCTGTCACCCGGGCAGGTGTTCCGCCACATCGTGCTCAAGCCGGCGCTGATGCGGATCTGGCCCGCGCTGTCTTCGCAGATCGTGATCGTCATGCTGGGCTCGGCGGTGTGCTCGCAGATCGCCGCCGAGGACCTGACTTTCGCGGCCAACTTCATCCAGTCGCGCAGTTTCCGCGCCTTCGAGGTGTATTTCGCCGCCACGGGCATTTACCTGGCGCTGGCGGTGCTGCTGCGCATGGCGCTGCGCCTGGCGGGCCGGCGGCTTTTCGGCAGGCCGGCGCCATGATCGAGTTCTCGCTGTGGGACATCGTGCGCAATCTGCTGCTGGCGGCGCGCTGGACGGTGGCGCTGTCGCTGGTGGCGTTCGCCGGCGGCGCGGTCGCGGGGCTGCTGGTGCTGATGCTGCGCACCTCGCGCGCGCGGCCGCTGGCGCGGCTGGCATGGTGCTATATCGAACTGTTCCAGGGCACGCCGCTGCTCATGCAGTTGTTCCTGGCGTTTTTCGGGCTGTCGCTGGCGGGCGTGGAGGTGCCGCCGTGGCTTGCCGCCAGCGCGGCGCTCACGCTGTGGTCGGGCGCGTACCTGGCCGAGATCTGGCGCGGCTGCGTGGAGGCCGTGCCCAGGGGGCAATGGGAAGCCTCGGCCAGCCTGGCCCTGGGATACCTGCAGCAAATGCGCTACGTGGTGCTGCCGCAGGCGCTGCGCATCGCCGTGGCGCCGACGGTGGGCTTTGCGGTGCAGATCGTCAAGAGCACCGCGCTGGCCTCGATCATCGGCTTTACCGAGTTGTCCAAGGCCAGCACCATCGTCACCAACGCCACGTTCCGCCCGTTTACCGTCTATGCCTGCGCCGCGCTGATCTATTTCGCGCTGTGCTGGCCCCTCTCACGCCTCAGCCTGCGGCTGGAAAGGAAGTTGCATGCCCCTCATCGCTCTTGAAGACGTCCGCAAACGCTACGGCGACAACGAAGTGCTCAAGGGTGTGACCCTGCGCGTGGAGCGCGGCGAAGTCATCGCCATCATCGGCAAGAGCGGGTCGGGCAAGAGCACGCTGCTGCGCTGTATCAACGGCCTGGAGCAGATCGACGGCGGCGCCATCATGGTGGCCGACGCGCAGCTCGGCGACGACGAGCTGCGCCTGCGGGCGCTGCGGCTGAAAGTGGGCATGATCTTCCAGCAGTTCAACCTGTTCCCGCATCTCACGGTGGGGCGCAACGTGATGCTCTCGCCCATGGTGGCCAAGCGCATGCCGCAGGCCGAGGCCGAAGCCCTGGCGCGCGCCATGCTGGAGCGCGTGGGACTGGCGCACAAGTTCGACGCCTGGCCCGACCAGCTCTCGGGCGGCCAGCAGCAGCGCGTGGCCATCGCCCGCGCGCTGGCCATGCAGCCGCTGGCGCTGCTGTGCGACGAGATCACTTCCGCGCTTGACCCGGAGCTGGTCAACGAAGTGCTGGCCGTGGTGCGCGAACTCGCCGCCGACGGCATGACGCTGCTCATGGTCACGCATGAAATGCGCTTCGCGCGCGAGGTGTGCGACCGCGTCGTCTTCATGCACCTGGGCCGCGTGCACGAAATGGGGCCGCCCGGCGAGCTGTTCTCCGCGCCGCAAACGGAAGAGCTCCGGCAGTTCCTGGGCCTCAGCGGCTGAAGCCGCGCGCGGCGATCTCCCACACGTCCGCCACCACGCCGTCCTTCACCACCACCAGGCCGTCGTGCAGGTTGAAGGTGGGGTCGACGTGCGACGGCACCAGCTTCAGCACGCTGCCCAGCGCGGGCGCGGCGGCGCCCGGTTCGACGCGCACGACGCTGTGCTCGTCGTTGACGGCCACGCACGTCAGGCCCGGCGCGCCGAACACGGCGGGCGGGCCGCATTCGGCGCTGGCGGACTTCAGCCCCGCGTCCAGGATCACGCGGTCCGGCGCCGGCGTGCTCATCACGGTGGCCAGCAGGAACAGGCTGTTCCGGAACGCCAGCGGCCCGCCCCACTCGTTGGCGCCGTAATCGACGTCCATGAAGGCATAGGAGCCGGCCTGCAATTCGGTGTAGACGCCGCTGGCCGCATCGAACTCCGCGCTGCCCGTGCCGCCGCCGGTGACGGTGTCGCAGGCGATGCCGCTTTCCCGCAGCAGTTGCTGGTACGAAGCCGCGGCGCGCGCGGCCTGGCGGCAGACGCTGGCGCGCTCGGCGCGGCTGCGCAGGTGCTGCACCGAGCCGTGGTAGGCCTGCAGCCCGGCGAAATCGACGCCCGGCAGCGCGCGCGCCTGGTGCGCCAGCGCCAGCACGGCCTGCTCGTCGGCCACGCCGCAGCGGCCCTGGCCCACGTCGACTTCCACCAGCACGACGCCCGCCTGCGCCATGGCCTGCGACAGCGCGGCCAGCGTGTCCGCGTTGTCCACGCAGACGCTCACGCGCGCGGCGCGCGCCAACTGCGCCAGCAGCCTCAATTTGGATTCGCCCACCACTTCGTTGCTGATGTGGATGTCGGCGATGCCCGCCGCCACGAAAGGCAGCGCCTCGCTGACCTTCTGGCAGCAGATGCCGCGCGCGCCCAGCGCCAGTTGGCGGCGCGCGATCTCCGGGCATTTGTGCGCCTTGGCGTGCGGGCGCAGCGCCACCTGGTGGCGGTCGGCCCAGGCCTGCATGGCGCGCAGATTGGCCTCGAAAGCCGTCAGATCCAGCACCAGGCTGGGCGTATCGACGCGATCCAGCGCGTCGCCCGGCTGCGCGGGCGGCGGCAGGGCGATGCCGCGTATGACTTCCTGGGACATGAGGGACTCCATCGTGTGTCGCGCCCGAAACCATAACCAAAGTTGGGCTTCCCATAACCAAACCGCGGGTTTACCCCCAGGTAAACGATAAGCGCCGGGCCATTGGCTTCACGCAGGCCGCATGCAAGAATTTCGCTACAACAAAACGTTACTCCATCCCAATCCGGAGAAGCTCGCATGAAACTCAAGAACTGGATCACCACCCTGACGCTGGCCGCCGCCGCCATCGGCCTGTCCGGCGCGGCGCAGGCGCAGCAATTCTTCCGCATCGGCACCGGCGGCACGGCGGGCACGTACTATCCGGTGGGCGGCATCATCGCCAACGCCATTTCGCAGCCGGGCAAGCTCATCGCCACCGCGGTGGCGTCCAATGGCTCGGTCGCCAATATCAACGGCATCCTGGGCGGCTCGTTCGAGGCGGGCTTCACGCAATCCGACGTGGCCTACTGGGCCTATTCCGGCACGGGCATCTTCGACGGCAAGCCCAAGGCCCAGGACCTGCGCCTGATCGCCACGCTGTACCCCGAAAGCATCCACCTGGTGGCGCGCAAGGGCGCCGGCATCAAGAGCGTGGCCGACCTGAAGGGCAAGCGCGTCTCCATGGACGAACCCGGCTCGGGCACGCTGGTCGACGTGCGCATGATCCTCGGCGCCTACGGCATGACCGACAAGGACATCAAGGCCGAATACCTCAAGCCCAACCAGGCGGGCGACAAACTCAAGGACGGCGGCCTGGACGCCTTCTTCTTCGTGGGCGGCGCGCCCGCGGGCGCCATCGCCGAACTGGCCTCCAGCGGCGCCGGCATCGAACTCGTGCCGCTGGTCGGCCCCGAGATCGACAAGCTGCGCAAGGAACAGCAGTTCTTCACGCCCGACGTCATCGCGGCCAACACCTACCAGAACGTGGGCGAAACCAAGACCATCTCGGTCAACGCGCAGCTCGTGACCTCGGCCAAGCAGTCCGAGCAGACCGTCTACGACATCGTCAAGGCGCTCTACAGCGACAGCACCCGCAAGACGCTGGACAACGGCCACGCCAAGGGCAAGCTGATCACCAAGGAAAACGCCGTCAAGGGCGCCGGCATCCCGTTCCACCCGGGCGCCGAGAAGTTCTACAAGGAAGCGGGCCTGCTGAAGTAAGCCGGCTTCGAGCTCCTCGCGGAGCATGCGGCGCGCCGCCGGCGCGCCCCCATCTGACACAGGGCCGCCGAGCGCGGCCCTGTTCGCGGTATTACCCTGAGATTGACGGCTATGGAAATAGACCACGACAAGACCCAGCAGCTCGCGGAAAAGTACGACTCGGAAATCCGCTTCCGCCCGCTGGACAAGACCGCCACGATCATCGTTTCCGCGCTGCTGGTGGCGCTCTCCCTCTTCCACTACTACACCGCGGGCTTCGGCCTGCTGCGCGAGGCCACGCACCGCGGCGTGCACCTGGCTTTCGTGCTGAGCCTGATCTTCCTGGTGTTCGGCTTTTCCAAGGCCCACTACCAGCGCGAACCCAAATCCACCTGGTACGCGCCGGGCGGGGTGCCGCTGTACGACTGGATCATGGCCATCACGCTGGCCCTGTCCGTTCTGTACATCCCCTATATCTTCGACGACCTGGCCTTCCGCGTGGGCAATCCGCTGCCCATGGACGTGTTCATGGGCACGGTCCTGCTGGTGGGGCTGCTGGAAGCCACGCGCCGCGCCATGGGCTGGCCGCTGCCCATCATCGCGCTGGTGTTCATCGCCTACGCCATGCTCGGCCCGTACTTCCCGGGCCTGCTCAAACACGCGGGCAACACCTGGCCGCAGGTCGTGAACCACATGTATCTCACCAGCCAGGGCGTGTACGGCGTGGCGGTGGGCGTGGTGGCGACCTACGTGTTCCACTTCGTGCTGTTCGGCGTGCTGGCCACCCGCATCGGGCTGGGCCAGCTTTTCCTCGACGTGGCTTCCACCGTGGCGGGCCGCTACGCCGGCGGCCCGGCCAAGGTTTCGGTGTTCGGCTCGGCCATGTTCGGCATGCTGTCGGGTTCCTCGGTGGCCAACGCCGTGACGGTGGGCTCGCTCACCATTCCGGCCATGATCCGCATCGGCTATCCGCGGCATTTCGCGGCGGGCGTGGAAGCGGCCAGCAGCACCGGCGGCCAGATCACCCCGCCCATCATGGGCGCGGCCGCCTTCCTGATGATCGAGTTCCTGAACATTCCGTACCAGCAGATCGCCATCGCGGGCATTTTCCCGGCCTTCCTGTATTTCTTCGGCATGTTCATGCAGGTGCACTTCGAAGCCAAGCGCGAAGGGCTGCGCGGCCTCACGCCCGATGAAATGCCCAAGCTCGGGCAATCGTTCAAGAAGCGCTGGCCCACGCTGATACCGCTCGTGCTGCTGATCGGCGTGCTGGCCAGCGGCCGCACGCCTTACCTGGCGGCCTTCGCGGGCATCACGGGCTGCATCGTGGTGGGGCTGCTCAACCCGTTCCAGCGCCTGAAGCTGCGCGATCTCTACGAGGCGTTCGAAACGGGCGCCAAATATGCGCTGGCGGTGGGCGCGGCCGCGGGCACCGTGGGCATCGTGATCGGCGTGGTGACGCTGACGGGCGTGGGCTTCAAGATTTCGTACATCGTCATCTCCGCTTCGCAGGCCCTGGCCGGCCACGTCGCCACGATCATGCCGGACGCCATCGCCAACATCCAGACGCTCACGCTGGTCGCCGCGCTGCTCATGACCGGAATCGTGTGCGTGCTGATGGGCTGCGGCGTACCCACCACGGCCAACTATCTCATCATGGTGGCGGTGGCGGCGCCCACGCTGGTGCAACTGGGCGTGCAGCCGATCGCCGCCCATTTCTTCGTGTTCTATTTCGGCATCCTGGCCGACATCACGCCGCCGGTGGCGCTGGCGGCCTACGCGGCGGCCGGCATGGCGGGCAGCGATCCGTTCAAGACCAGCATTACGGCCTTCCGGCTCGGCATCACCAAGCTCATCGTGCCTTTCGTCTTCGTGTTCTCGCCCTCGCTGCTCATCTCGGTACAGGGATTCACGTGGTACGACTTCTTCGTGACGCTGGGGGGCTGCATGGTGGGCCTGGTACTGCTGTCGGCGGCATTCTCGCGCTACTTCCTGGCTCCCATGAAGCGCTGGGAGCGCTGGCTGTGCACCATCGGCGCGCTGCTGACCATCATGCCCGGCATCGCCAGCGGGCTGGTCGGGCTGGCCATCTGCATTCCGGTGTTCGTGCGCCAGATCGCGCAATTCAAGCTGGAGAGCCGCCCGGCCCGCGCGGCCTGACGGCGGAAGCGCCATCGGTGCGCAGGGGCGGGCCGCGAGGGTCCGCCCCTTTTTTCATGGCGATGCGGGCGACGGCGCAGCAAACCAGGCATTGTGACGGTTTTTTTCCCTCGAAAAACCGAAGATGGGCGCATGCAACACCAGGGCCTTCCGGCGGTTGCCCGGCCAAATAAATCGGCGTACAGTAAAATTCATGTTTGCTGGTTTGCCGATATGCGGGCCGACTGTGCAAACAGGCACAACACTGCGCCATATGTTCGATATCCTGGTTTATCTGTTCGAGAATTACTACACGCCGCAAGCCTGTCCGGCAGCGGACGTGCTGGCGAAGCGTCTCGCCGCGGCCGGCTTCGAGCACGAAGACATCGACGACGCCCTGGGCTGGCTTTACGGGCTGGCCGAAACCACGGAGCGCTGCGTCGATCTTGCCCAGGCTCCCGCCACGGGCACGCGCATCTACACCGACCTCGAATACCAGCAGCTCGGCACCGAATCCATCGGCTTCATCGCCTTCCTGGAATCGGCCGGCGTGCTGCCCGCGCCCCTGCGCGAAATCGTGATCGACCGCGGCCTCGCCTCGCCCGAAACCCCGGTGCCGCTCTCCAAGATCAAGATCATCGCTCTCATGGTTCTCTGGAGCCAGGAAGCCGAGATCGACAATCTGGTCCTGGAAGAGCTGCTGGACGACGAGGGCGCGCGGCGCCTGCACTGAGCGCCGCGGGTTCCGCCCGGTTTTCCGTTTCGACCCGCGGCCGCGCCGCGGGCGTCTGTTCATACCTCACCCCGCTTGACTGACTACGTAGGCCGATTCGCTCCCAGCCCCAGCGGGCCGCTGCATGCGGGCTCGCTGGCGGCGGCGCTCGCAAGCTGGCTGGATGCGCGCGCGCAGCGCGGCCGCTGGCTGCTGCGCATCGAGGACGTGGACACCCCGCGCACCGTTCCCCGGCGCGGCCGAGCGCATCATGATGCAACTGCGCGAGCTGGGCCTGCACTGGGACGGCGAGGTCGTGTGGCAATCGCGGCGCGGCGCCGCCTACCAGCAGGCTTTCGATGCGCTGGCGGCCCAGGGGCGGGTCGCGGTACGGCTGGCGGCTGCACGCGCCGCGAGATCGCCGATTCCGCCCTGCGCGGCCCCGCCGCGCCGGGCGCCGACGGCGAGCGCCCCTATCCCGGCACGTGCCGGCACGGCCTGCCGCCGGGCCGGCAGGCGCGCGCGTGGCGAGTGCGCATGCCCGAAGGCGTGGAACGCTATACGGACCGCTGGCTGGGGCCGCAGGAACAGGACGTGGCGCAGGCCGTGGGCGATATCGCCATCCGGCGCGCGGACGGGCTCTGGGCCTACCAGCTCGCCGTGGTGGTCGATGACGCCGCGCAGGGCGTCACCGACGTGGTGCGCGGCGCCGACCTGCTGGGCTCCACCGCGCGCAGCGCGTGCTGGCTCGGCTGCTGGGCCTGCCGCCGCTGCGCTATCTGCACGTGCCGCTGGTCATGGACCCCGTCAGCGGGCTGAAGCTGTCCAAGCAGAACGGCGCGCCGCCCATCGACACGGCCCGCGCGCTGGCGGCGCTGGAAAGCGCATGGCGCGCCCTGGGCTTCGCGCCGCAAGAGGCGCACGACGTTCCGGACTTTCTGGCGCGGGCCACCGAGACCTGGGCGCGGCGTTTCCCCCTGCCCTGAACCCGCGGCCCGTCAAAGCGGCCGCAGGTCTTCACCCAGCATGCGCACCAGCAGCGCCTCGCCGTCGTGGCCGACGCGCAGCTCGCCATAGCGCGCGCGCTCGTAGCGCTGGGCCTGGCCTTCGGGGAAGAAATAGGCGTTGGTGACGATGCGCACGCCGTGGTTGCGCACGCGATAGCGCAAGGAGATCTCGTCGGCGCCGACCGGCAGCGCTTCGGACTGGATGCGCAGGGGCTGCGCCACGCCGCGCTCGTCCGGCGCGAGCACGACATAGCCGTCGGGCTCGTAATCCAGCGGCGAAGCGGTTTCCGGGCGCGGCGCGCTCATGCGCATGCGCGTGACCTCGCGGCTGGCGGCGAAATCGAGCGCCATGTAGTCGCCCTGCATGAGCGAACGCGGATCGACCGGCGCCAGCTCCAGAATCACCACCTTGCCCGAGGCCAGCAATCGCTCGCGCTGCCAGATGCCGCCGTTGGCGAACGCCAGCGCCAGGACCAGCCCGCCCAGGATGGCGGCCGTGCGCCAGCGCAGCGCGGCGCTTGCCCGCGGCAGCGGTATCGCCAGCTCGGGCGCGCGCGCCTGCGCATCAGCTGCGGCACCAGCCAGACCAGCGCGCGCATGACGAAAAGCAGCAGCGCGCCGCCGGCCAGCCACAGCGCCTTCTGCAGCAGCGGCACCTCGAGCTGGTAGTAATAGATGGCCAGGTAGGCCAGCAGGCTGGCCACGCCGAACATCAGTAGGGCGCGCAGGTTCAGGCCGAAGCCCAGCAACAGCCAGGCCAGCGCGAATCCCACCCCGGGGCTGGGCAGCCAGAACACGGACAGGATCAGCAGGCCCAGCGGCACGCCCCACACCAGCCCGGCCGTCAGCAGCCGCCGGGGGGCCAGGTGGAAAATACTCCTCGCCCCACAGGGACTTGATATAGGCCGTCGCGGCCTTTACTGCCCGGAATAGGCTGCTCAGCGCACTATCCATAACGCTTTCATCAACAGCTTCCGGTGTCTTCGCTGAATCTACGATCAGGTCAAGATAGCGGCCCAAAGTTGGTGCCATTACCATGAATGGGCCAATGCTTTGCCCCTGAAGAGGAGCATGGATAGAAATTCCCTTCTCCAGCGCAATATCCTCAAGCGCTGCCGAGGCATCATAGATGGACCGCAACTTCCTTCTCAGGGCTTCAACTGACTCATAGTTCTCGAAGCGATCAATCAGTTGATCTGCGTATATCCATGGTCTGTTGATCCAGAGGTTCTTGACTGTGCATTGCTCCAAGACCTTCCGCAGCCCATTGGCGTGGTCGCGGTCAGGGTGTGTGAGGATCACATGGTCGATGACAGTTGTTCCGTAATAGGTTTTCAGATGCTCGACGATCTGATCTCCCGTATCCAGGTATCCACCGTCAACGACGTGTACGCCCTCAGTGCCATTCACCGAATAGCGTAGCGTGATCGCATCCCCGCTTTTCGCTGTTTCGACGCCTAAAAAATCAATCTCGAAGTAGTCAGCCATAAATCCCCCTCATTCTCTGAAAAAAGTGTCGGTGACTTTGTTCTTACCAGCGGTCAACCGCGCACGTGAGTCCTGTTGGAGTCCATACTAACGACACGGCGGGGAGACCACCTGCATCCTCAGCGATGCTGCGCAATGTATTTCGGTCTATCCCTGAATGCGCGCCGCCTTTCGGGTGGCTGTGCCAGGTGCCAATGAAAGCGAGATACCCCAAAGAGGCCTCGTTTGCAGCACGCAAACTTTGGACAAGCCCACTGGTTCCAAGGACGAAGCGGGTTGCCTTGCGAACGCTGTCAGAGGGCGCCTCGACAAGGCCCGCAATGGTGATGGTTCGATTTTCAAACGAGATACGGCCAACCAAGGCGCCTCCTGTTTCCACCGCACCCCAGTGCAGCGCATCAGCATTGATCGCGTGCGCCACAGGGTCGAGAATCCGAACGCTCCAGCCACCATCGTCCGCTACATCGAGCACAGTGGTTGGGCCAAGGCTCGCGCGACTCCAGGCCATGCCAAGGCCTTCGGCGTCCGCGATGCCAGCACAAAGCGTCGCTTCCTTCGGCAGCCCATCAACGAGCCAGCGTTCCAGTTGCACTCCAGCCAGTGATGCAGACCGCGAAACAACGGCATCTGACATTGGCATGGTCAGTGAGCGGCAATTGTCCCCTACAAAAATGCGCGTCGGCTCCGACGTATCACCGGCAATCGACGCACGAAGTTCTGGCACAAACCGGCAGCACTCGAATAAGAATGCCGTGAGGTCGTCAACCCGACCGGCGCGACTTGGCCCTTCAAGCAAAACCGCGACACAGCGCCCCTGGCCATACATCACGACCCGTGCCAGTCGAGTTGGGGATTGGTCCAATGCTTTTGATTGCGTTTCTGCGGCCAGTACCTGAAGTGAAGCCGTCGTATCCACGATAAGGGCAGCATCCTGAGGAACGCTGGTGGCGAACTGTTCCGGATCGACTAGGAGGGTCACAGCGTCAGCGTCGAACGCGCGCGATTGAAGATGCGACAGTTCTTCAAAGGCCGTCTTCATCAGCGCCGACTTCCGAGGCGGGATCAGCACCGATGCTCGCTCAATGAGTGCATGCCGCGCTATGTTGTGAGGTGATATGGATTCGTTGTCAACGAAAGTCATTGAGCCGAAACCAGCCCGCCCGAGGTGCATCGCGATTTTTGATCCCACACTACCGCAGCCAAGGATGACCAGTGGCTGCGATGTGGCTGCTGACGGGATACCAGATGTCCGTGCCAGCAGCTCGGGAGACAACGCATGCGCATGAAAGGCGGGGTGAACCGTGGCATTTCGCTCTAGGAGCGATTGAGCGTTGAGTTCATAGCGCACCACATAGGGCAATACCTCGACATTCCGGCCTGGTGATCCAACAAGCGGCGCTGGTCTTTGTACAGTCAGAATCACAATCGCGTACAAACCGTGCACCCAACCACGCGAGTCTTGTTGCATATCCAGAATCGAGCGCCCGTAATAACCCTCCAAGCTTTGGGCTAAAGCGTCACGATCGATACCAAGTTCCGCTGCTCGATCTAGCAGTGTCGTGAGATCGACAACCGTCTCCGGTTGATAGCGTTCGACTACATACGGGTGGCCATCGGTGATTGGTCCCCGCGCAATGAAGGTCGCGGTATGGCCATTCCCCCAATTTCCCAACTTGTCGTTGTGAACGCCTTGGGAAAACACAGGATCAACTTGTGCGCTCAGCTCGTCATCGATGATGGCGTATAGCCCGCCATCAATCGTCACGTAGCCCGCGGAAACCACCAAAACCGCGCCGTCAACGGGGGCGGCGGCCGCGACCTTTTCGGCACTGAAGACAACGGTCGAAGGACAACTATCTCGCCGCGTCGGTTCCCACCCTTGCTCCAGGTCCAACAACGTTCCGGCGGCAGCCTTGTGCAGCCAATCAACCAACTGATCGACAATGGCGTCGAGACCAAACCGATGCAGCAGTTCGTTCAAAGATCCTTCGAACAGGCATGGCGAAACCAACTCGCCTTCGCGATGGGGGTTTATGTGTGGCAAGTTGAGCGGGAAGTCCGCACGCAAGAAGGGCTTGGGCGCGGATAGGGGCCAGTCACTGCCGAATACCAGCACGCATGTCTCGACGGCACGCACCCCGGTTTCGGAGACGCCGCTACGCCGAGACCTGCTTGGCAGTTGCACGGCAACATCGACTGCTATCTGCGTCAATGCACCGATTACCGTTGGTTCGCCAACGCGGGTCAAGCCCCGATGTCGCTGAAGTTGATGCAGTGCGTCTGCGATAGCGTCCGTCATGATGCCCCGTGCGGCATGGGAGTTCGCGCGGAGGTAATCACGGCGGCGGCCTTCGATCCAGCTTCCTTCTTCGAGGGGGGCTGCACACCTTGGGAAGTGACAGTGAAAACGAGGGGCTCCACGGATTTCTCGCTCGGGTATTCACCCGTGCAGTAGAACTCACCCTTTGCTTCCTCCACGATTTCAACGTATTCACGCTTTGCACGGATGCAGGGCGGATCGCTGTCGTCATCCTTGATCGGCTTGCAACTTGCGACGATGACGGCGCCGTCGCGGGTCTGTGACAATGCATCTCGGGCATCGGCATCAAGTTTTGCTTTTTCTCCGCACTTCGACCAACTGTCGTAAGACAAAGAGTGCCAAGAGCAATGATGAGGCGTCTGCATGATGTCGTACTCCAGAACCTCGGCATCGGCCTTATGGCGCTGCCACTGACGGTTCCAGATAAATACTTCAGCATCTCCACCAGTTAGAAACTTCGCGCCATCTGGTGTCGCCGCATCGGCAGCTAACGTGAAGTTCAAAATCACACTGGACTGATTTTTGACCAGGCACTCTTCCTCTTCCTCATCGTCCTTTGCGTCCAATGGCGCAAGAAGAAACGCGGAGAAGAATGCTGAACTCTTACCGTTGATTGTCGAGAAGCGCGTATCGACCTTCCGCACGATGGAGGTGAGGTCATCGGTCTTTCCATTGATGTCCTCCCCCATGATCTGGATGCGATCACCGGCCCCAACGGCGAAGTTCTTGTCTCGGTTCAACTGAACACGTCGGCGCGCTCGGTAGCCCACGCCTTCGCGTCATCACACAAGGTAAGGGCCTTGCTCGCACGCCGAAACACAATGGGAGACGACCACATCTCGCGAATGACGATCTTCTTGTCCTTGTCGTCCTTCTTGTCATCCGGGTATTTGTCCAATTCGCCCAAGTAGAAGTGCCGAGTCAGCCCCCGACAGTGGTCGTCGTCGGGGTGGCTCAGCAGGAAGGCATCAACATATGGCCTGCCGTTCTCATCCTTCTTCAGTCGATCGCGCAGGTCCTTGGCAACATCACGCGCTTCCCCATCAGGATCGTCGGCATCTTGCCGGATGTTTACGTCGATCAGTAGCGTGGTGGCATCAAGATCACCGAACTTGATGAGGGTCATGTCCCCGTTGTCAACGGGGAAAAAGGTGATGGTGGTGGGCACTTGGGGTCTCCGGGTAGACGACCGAGGAGTGATCGCGTATAGTTAATGTACGACTATTTTT